>NZ_JBVAYV010000021.1:0-71273 GCF_055412805.1 Pseudarthrobacter kochi | reverse complement strand
CACGGAACACCACCGGCAGCAAGGCCGGGAACCCCGTCATGCCCACCGACCGAACCCAGACCTAGATCAGAACGACCCCGCCCCATCAAACACAACCGGTGGATCGAGGCTTAGCGTCCCAGCGCAATCGCGGCGACGGCACTGGCTCCCAGCACGGTGCTCCCAGCACGGTGACCCCGGCGGCGGCCCAGCGCATGGGGGAGGCCGGCGGCGTGTAGGAGGAGCGCCGGCGCAACGCATAGGGAGATCCGCAGCGGAGCGGGAGCGATGTCGGGGAACAGTTCGTCGATGCCAAGCGCCCCCACGATCAGGGCCAGCGATGTCCTGATCCAGGCCAGAAACGTTGTTTCATTGGCGAGCGAGAACCGGTAGTCAGGGGTGGATCCGGTCTTCCGCCATGCTGGTTCACGCATTGGTCGCCTGCTGTCCCGGTGTTGACCTGTGGCACCAGCTCCGACGTGGGGCCGGGGTAAAATTCTTAGTCATGAGCAACGAGCACGCCATCACCCCCGAACCGGCACCGGCACCGGCACCGGCACCATCGCACGCCTCGCGGATTCACGGGTGCCTGCTGGGCGGCGCCCTGGGTGATTCGCTGGGGTACGCCGTCGAATTCGACGACATCTCTACCATCCGTGCGAAGTTCGGTCCGGACGGGCTGCGGGAGTTCGCAGCGCTCGACGGCGGCAGCCACTTTTCCGACGACACGCAGCTCACGCTGTACACCGTGGACGGGCTGCTGGAGGCGCTGGAGTGGGCCAATTCGGGCGTGGCCGCGGACACCAACGCGTGCCTGTGGCTCGCGTACCTGCGCTGGCTGGCCACCCAGGGCGTGCCGGTTCCGGAGGCGGCCCCGTTCCAGCCGCCCCGGTGGATCGATTCCCATTCCGTCCTCAAGCATCGCCGCGCCCCGGGCAATGCCTGCCTGAGCGGACTGGCCACCGGAGAGATGGGGACGTTTTTCCGGCCGGTCAACCCGGACTCCAAGGGCTGCGGCACGGTGATGCGCTCGGCCCCCTTTGGCTTGATCCCCTACATCGCCCCCGCCGACGTCTACAAGCTCAGCGCCGACGCCGCCTCGTTGACCCACGGGCACCCCGCCGCGAGGCAGAGTGCCGGCATTTTCAGTCTCGTCATCCACGCCCTGCTCGCCGGGCACGGGCTGCGGCCGGCCGCGGAATACGCTCTCGGACACCTGGACACCGTCCAGTTGCGCAGGGACGAAAGAGTTGATCCGGACCTCATCTCCCGGCTGGAAGCAGCACTCCGGCTTGGTGCCGCCGGCGCGCTGCTGGACCCGGAGGACCTGGTTCGCGAACTCGGCGAAGGATGGGTGGCCGAGGAGGCACTCGCCGTCGCGCTTTACGCGGTGCTCGCCACGGAACCGGATCCGTCGGCTGCCGGAGGGCACCCGGAGGAGCACTTCCGCGCGGCAATCGCCGTCGCGGTTAACCACAGCGGGGACAGCGACTCCACGGCGTCGATTGCCGGCAACATCCTGGGCACGTTCTACGGCGAGGACTGCCTTCCGGCGCAGTGGCTCGAACGGCTTGAGGCCCCGGAAGTCATCCGGGGCATGGCGTCCCGCCTGGCGGCCGTCACCGGCGCCTGAACCGGCGCCGGTCCAACCCCGCGGCGCTCCAGTCCGGCCCTCAGGACCGGCGGAGCGAAATGTTGTTGCAGGCCTCGCATACGTCCTCGGGGATCAGGCCGCGGCGCTGCAGGGAGCCGAAGATGGCGCAGCCCAGGCAGAAGCCGGCGAACGCCTCCAGGGACGCGGCCACAATCAGGACCGTCAGCAGGATCCACGCCGCCGGTGCCAGCCCCGCGGCCAGCAGGACGGCCGCGGCGGTGGACATGGCCGCACCGATGCCCTGGGCGAAGCGCTTCGGCGGGCCCGGAACCAGCCGGGTCTTTCCCAGCCGCGGCGTCAGGACCTTGACGGACAGCTGGGCGAGCGGCGAAATCCGCGGGCCGAACAGGACGCGCAGCCAGAACCCCGCGGCAATGAGGGCCAGGCCCCAGCCGAAGCCGGTCAGCAGCGTCACCACGGACAGCAGCACCACAAGTGCGGCCGTGACCCGGGCCGCGTACTCGTTGACCGGGTTGGGAAACGCGAAGACCGCGCGCCAGTCGATTCCGCCCCTGCGCGCAGATGAAAATGCGGTTGCAGGTGCCGGAGGCGCGGGACGTGCCGAGGTCAGTTTGCTCATCGTTCAAGGCTAGGAGCAGGCCCGCCCCGGGCGAAATGTTTGTTGCGCAGCATGACCGCGGAGCCCCGGGACCGGCGGGGATCAGGCAATGGCGGCGGAGGCCACGTGGCCGCCCACCATCTGCAGGAATTCACCTTCGGAGAGGACCTCAATCCGCTGGCCCCGCTCGTGCAGCTCCAGCACCCGCCGGGCCTTGCCGGTGAGCCGGCCGGAGCGCAGGTCGGCGGCCACGAACCCGTCCCCCACCACCAGGACGGTGGTGCGGGCCGTGACCCGGCTCTCGGGCCTGGCGCCGAGTTCGGCGGAACGGACCTTCGCCTCGGGACGGGGGATGGCGAGCTCGCCGGTAAACACCACGGTCTGGCCGAACAACGGGTGGCCGGGCTCGGCGAAGGCGTTCGGCGGCGGGTTGGCGCCTTCTTCCGGCCAGCCGGGCTGGTAGGCCCGGACGGGGGCCGCTGCTGCCGCTCCCCCGGCCAGTGCGTCGAGGGCTGACTGGCTGGCTTTGGAGAGCGGATCACTCAGCGGGTCGAACGCTTGCTGGCGGGACACCGTCAGGCCCAGCGACAGGTACAGTTCCGCGATGCTGCCGGCGCCGTTGCGCGCGGCAATGTCAATCAGGATCCCGGCGCACGCCCGCGCGTCCTCGGCGGCGTCGTGGTGGTTGACCAGCGGGACACCGGCTTCCTCGGCCGCGTACGGCAGGGAATTGGAGACGAGGGAGTAGCAGCGGCGCGAGAGCATCACGGTGCAAACGTAGTCATAGGCCGGCCCCGGCAGGCCGGAAACCTCCAGGCCGGAGCGGATCACGCCGAGGTCGAAGGCGGCATTGTGGGCAGCGAGGATATCACCGCCGATGAAGGCGCCGATCTCCGGGAACAGCTCACCGAAGCGCGGCAACCCGGCCACCTGCTCAGGCCGGATGCCGTGGATCCGGACGTTGTGGTGGTCGAAGCGGTCATGGTTTTCCGGCGGCCGCATCAGCCACGAGGCTTCCTCGACCACAACGCCGCCGCGCACCTTGCTCAGGCCAACAGCGCACGGTGAACCCCGGAAGCCATTCGCGGTCTCAAAGTCGATCGCCGTAAAGTCCAAACCCACGCTCCAACTTTAGCGCCGGATTCCGGCCGGGCCCGCACCGGCGGCGCCAGTGCCGATCCCGCGCCGCCCGCCGTCAGCGCCCGACGGCGGCCGTCAAGTACCCTTGACAGGTGAACCTTTTAGCTTTGAATGACTTCGCCGTGTCCACGATCGGCGGCGCAGGCCCGGTGCAGCCGCACCTCGCCTCGTTCCTGCCCGACTGGCTGAACCCCCAGGTCTTCCTGGCCGACCCCGCCCTCGCGCCGTGGGTCATTCTTTTGGTCTGCGGCATCATCTTCGCCGAGACGGGCCTGCTGATCGGCTTCTTCCTGCCGGGCGACTCGATGCTGTTCACAGCCGGACTCCTCGTGGCCACCGGGACCATCAAGGTCAACATCTGGGCGTTCGTGGTGATGATCATCGTCGCAGCGATCATCGGGAACCAGGTGGGCTACCTGATCGGCTCCAAAGCCGGCCCCGCCATCTTCAACAAGCCGAATTCGAAGCTCTTCAAGCGCGAAAACGTCGAGAGCGCCCACGCGTTCTTCGAGAAGCACGGCGGCAAGGCCCTGATTCTGGCCCGTTTCGTGCCGATCATCCGGACCTTTGTCCCGGTGATCGTGGGCGTGGCCCAAATGAGCAAGCGCAAGTTCTTCGTGTTCAACGTGATCGGCGCCGTGCTGTGGGGCGGCGGTGTGACGCTCCTGGGCTACCTGCTGGGCGACACCTTCCCGTGGGTCCGCGAAAACCTGGACATCATCTTCATCGCGATCGTCCTGGTGTCAGTGGTCCCGATCGCCATTGAGGTTGTCCGCGGCTTCATCGCCAAGCACCAGGCCGAGAAGTACGGCACGGACGTCGTCGAGGAGTTCATCGAGGAGCACGAGCCCGAAGAGGAACGCAAGACGCCGTAACGCCCGTTCCGGACAAAGAGTCCGGACAGGCAGCCCGTACAAACAGCGCGATGGCGCCCCACAGTGATGGGCGCCATCCTTCTTAGCGTTTATGGGGCAAAGGTTTCGCCCGTCGGAAGCGGTCCGGGGGCACTTCGACACGGACACGCCGAGGATAACGGACCCAGGGGCCGGAATCGTGCCCAAAGGCGCCCCGGACGGCGAACGGCGCCGGGCTACCTCCCGGACAAGGCCTCCACGATGGCCGGAAGCAACGCCCGGAAAGCGTGGCCGCGGTGGCTGATGGCGTTCTTCTCCGCCGGGCTCAGCTCGGCGCAGCTGCGGTCCAGACCGCTGGGCTGCAGTACCGGGTCGTAGCCGAAGCCACCGGCCCCTCGGGGTTCGCGCAGGAGCGTCCCCTCGAGCTGCCCGTACTCCACAACTTCCCGGCCCTCCCCTGCGCCGGCCCCGGGGACGGCCAGTGCCGCGGCGCAGACGAACGCGGCACCGCGGTACTCGTCGGGAACGTCGGCCAGCTGGTCAAGCAGCAGCCGCAGGTTGGCGGCGTCGTCCCCGTGGCGGCCGGCCCAGCGGGCCGAGAAGATCCCGGGAGCCCCGCCGAGCACGTCGACGGCGAGGCCGGAGTCGTCGGCGATCGCCACGAGTCCGGTCGCCTGCGCCACCGCGCGTGCCTTGAGCAGCGAGTTCTCGGCAAAGGTCACACCGGTCTCGGCGACGTCGGGTGCACCGACGGCCCCCGCGTCCACCACCTGGGTGTCGACGTCGAGGCCCGGCACCTGCCCGCGCAGCAGTTCCCGAAGTTCCCGGAGCTTGCCCTGGTTGTGCGTGGCAAGCACCAGTACCGGCACGGCGCTGTGGCCTGCTGCGCTGTGATCTGCGGGGCTGTGATCTGCGGTGCCCGGCTGTGCCGGACCCGCTGTCACGGGGCTTCCGCCAGGGTGTCGCGCTGGATGGCGGCGAGCTGCTCGGTGCCCATCAGGGCCAGGTCGAGCAGCTTGTTGAGCTCATCCCGGTCGAAGGGGGCGCCCTCGGCGGTGCCCTGGACTTCGACGAACTTGCCGGAACCGGTGACGACAACGTTCATGTCGGTCTCGGCCCGGACGTCCTCGACGTAGGGCAGGTCCAGCATCGGGATGCCGTCAATGATGCCGACGGAGACGGCGGCGATCGTGTCGATGAGGGGCTGGGCATTGCGGGCGATCATTTTGTTCTCGCGGGCGAAGCGGATGGCCTCGGCAAGCGCCACGTAGGCGCCTGTGATGGCGGCGGTGCGGGTGCCGCCGTCGGCCTGCAGGACATCGCAGTCCAGCACGATGGTGATCTCGCCCAGGGCCTTGGTGTCGATGATGGAACGCAGGGACCGGCCGATCAGCCGGGAGATCTCGTGCGTGCGGCCGCCGATCTTGCCCTTGACCGATTCACGGTCGGAGCGGGTGTTGGTGGCGCGCGGCAGCATGGCGTATTCGGCCGTGACCCAGCCGCGGCCTTCGCCCTTGAGCCAGCGCGGGACGCCCTCGGTGAGCGAGGCCGTGCACAGCACCCGGGTGTTGCCGAACTCGATCAGGGCCGATCCCTCGGCCTGCTTGGACCAGCCGCGGGTGATGCTGATCGGTCGGAGCTGATCGGGGGTGCGGCCGTCGGCGCGGATAACGGGGGCAGTAAGGGCTTCGGAAGTCATGCCATTAGCTTATCGACCCGCACCGGCCCAGCCGGGCACGCCTGCCTATCCGTGCCCATCCGGACTGAAAGCTTCCGCTCAAATCGTGTAGTGCACGCCCGCCACGGCCACGGCCACGTGCTGTCCGAAGACTTCCTTGGCTTCGGCCATGACGGTCGTCGGGGATGTCCAGACCGGTATGTGGGTCAGCAGCAGCCGCCGGGCGCCGGCGGCGACGGCGGCTTCCCCGGCGCGCTTGCCGGTCAGGTGCACGTCCTTGATGCCGTCGTCGCGGCCTTCCTCGAAGGCCGCCTCGCAGAGGAACAGGTCGGCGTCGCGGGCCGCGTCCTCCAGCCCGCTGCAGGAGTCGGTGTCGCCGGAATAGCTGAGCACGCGGGTGACGGTGTTGCCGTCCTTGTCCGGTTCGGTGACCTCGACGCGGAGAGCGTAGGCCTCCTCGACCGGGTGGTTGACAGCGTAGGGGGTGACCGTGAACGGGCCCATGGTCACCGGCTTGCGCTCGGACCAGTTGCTGAAGTCGAATTCCTCGTGCATCCCGGGGTCCAGTTCCAGGCCGTAGGCCGTCGCCATCCGGTCGGCGGTGGCGGCCGGCCCCCACACCGGAATCCTGCCGGGTCCCCAGCCGCCCGGCTTCCACCGCACCGCGACGTGGAGTCCGCAGAGGTCCATGCAGTGGTCCGGGTGCAGGTGGGTGAGGAAGATGCCGTCGATGTCCTCAAGATCCGTGTAGCGCTGGATGGCACCGAGCGCGCCGCTGCCGAGGTCCAGGACGATCTTCCAGTTCCGTTCGCCGTCGCTGGCAGTCAGCAAATAGCACGACGCCGGCGAGCCGGGCCCCGGAAAGGATCCGGTACAGCCCACGATGGTCAGCTTCACAGCAGTGTTCCCCCGCCCGCGGGTCCGCCCACGAAGTTGGAGATCCGGGGACGGTCCGCGCCGGCTTGCGCGGCGGCGATCATTTCCGGCGTGATCCTGGCCAGGCTGCCCGTGGGGTACTGGGCCGCGACGTGGTCCACGTGGCGGACGCTGAGTACCTCGGGTCCGAGGAAACGGCGGGCCAGGTGCTCAAACTGCGCGGCGTCCCCCGTGGCAATGAAGTTGTGTTCCGGAGCCGCGGTGTCCGTGCGCTCCAGTCCGCGGGACGCCAGGGCCCGGTAGACGTCCTTGGCCGTTTCCTCGGCGCTGGAGACCAGGGTGACATCCTCCCCCAGGACGAACGAGATGACGCCGGTGAGCAACGGGTAGTGGGTGCAACCGAGCACCACAGTGTCCACGCCGGCGGCTATGAGCGGCGCCAGGTAGTCGCGGGCGACGGCGAGCAGCTCCGGACCCGTGGTGATTCCGGCTTCGACGTACGGCACGAACGCGGGGCAGGCCGCGGAGGTGATCTGCAGGTCCGGGGCGGCGGCGAAGGTGTCCTCGTAGGCACGGGACCCGATGGTGGCCGACGTGCCGATGACACCGACGCGGCCGCTGCGGGTGGCGGCGACGGCGCGGCGGACGGCCGGCTGGATCACTTCGATGACGGGGATCCCGTAGCGGGCGGTGTAGCGTTCGCGGGCGTCGCGGAGCACGGCAGCGGATGCCGAGTTGCACGCGATGGTCAGCAGCTTCACGCCGGAATCCACCAGCTCGTCCATCACGCCCAGGGCGTTGGCACGGACCTCGGCGATGGGGAGCGGACCGTAAGGGCCGTTGGCGGTGTCGCCGACGTAGAGGATGGATTCGTTGGGCAGCTGGTCGATGACGGACCTGGCCACGGTGAGTCCCCCGACGCCCGAATCAAAGACACCAATGGGCCGCGATCCCATCAGGCTGGCGGCCTGGCTGGTGACGCTGTTGCTGGCTGGGGAGTCCGCAGCAGCTCGCGCTGCCGGATCCATGCTCGATGCTGAAGTCATGATTATTCGAGGATAGGGCTTAGCCAAGGGCGCGGCCATCACATTGTGTCGTCCGACTCATGTCTAATTTGTCACACGCCGCCAGGCATTCCCTGCCACCTGGCCCTGAGATTCACGTCGCCTCCCGGCAGCTGCACCGCTGCGGTTCTACTGCCCCGCTGGCCCGAACCAGCGGGCCAGCGCGTCTTCCAGCCCCGATGGGGTCCCGGCTCCCGTCCACGCCACATGCCCGTCGGGCCGGATCAACACGGCCCCGGGAGCGCTGACCGAACCGATCACCGGGAGCTCCCACGCGCCGTCGTACCTGGCGTCCAGCAACTGCACCCGCTCCGCCCACGGACCCGGGTCGACGCTGCCCGGCGCGCCGAGGTTGAGCAGCACCGGACGCGCATCGTGCAGCAGGGTGAACACCCGGTGCGGGCCGTCGGTGGCGACGACGTCGAGATCGGGCATGCGGCGCCCGAGCAGCGGGTGCCCCTCACCGAGGTCGTAGCGGACGTCCAAGCCGGAAATGAGGCCGCCCAGCCGCTTCCTGGCCTCGTCGATCGTCAGCAGGCCGGCCACCGTGCCGGCCAACGCGCCGATGCACGGGTCGGCCCTCTGCGTGACCGACTGAGCCATCGTGTATTGCAGCGCCCGCGCCGCGGCAGGGTGCCTTTCGGCATGATAAGTGTCCAAGAGGCTGTCCGGCGCAGTCCCCTTGACCACCTGGGCGAGCTTCCAGCCGAGGTTCACGGCGTCCTGGATGCCGAGGCCAATCCCCTGTCCGCCCGAAGGAGAATGAATGTGCGCGGCGTCCCCCGCCAGCAGCACACGGCCGCTGCGGTACTCCGCGGCCTGCCGCGTGGCGTCGGTGAACCGCGAGATCCAGGTTGGGGCGTGGACCCCAAAGTCGGTGTCATAGACGTCGGTCAGCGCCTTGCTGAGGTCAGCAAGTGTGGGCTCGGCAGCCGGCCCGAGTCGCTTCTCGGTCACGACCACCCGCGTCGTTCGCCCGTCCTCCATCAGGTGCAGCCCGTGGATCCCCACCTCATCGATGCGGGCACCCGCCGGCGGCTCCTCGGTCACCTCCACTTCGGCGATCAGGCTGCTCCTGGTCGCGTCCCAGCCGGGGAACCCGATGCCGGCTGCCTTGCGGACGGCACTTCGCCCACCGTCGGCGCCCACCAGATAGAGGGCGCGCAGCGGTCCGCCGCCGGCCAGATGCACGTCGACTCCGCCGTCGTCCTGGCCGAGGCCTGCCACCGCGAGCCCCCGATGGACCGGCACACCCAGCTCCTCGATCCAGCCGGCCAGGATCCGCTCAATATGGTTCTGCCACAGTGCAAGCGTGTAGGGGTGCCGGGTCGGAAAGTCGCTCACGTCCAGCATCGTTGTCCCGAAAAACGCCGCCTGAACGGGCTTGCCTTCGGCGAGGAACCGGTTGGCAATCCCGCGCTGGTCGAGGATCTCGATCGCCCGCGGGTGGAACCCGCCCGCACGCGAGCCGTCCGGGCACGTCCGAGCCAGTTTGAGGCATGAGAGGGGTCTTGCCGCAAGCCCCCCCCCCGGCGCGCGATAAATTGGAGGTAGTAGGGGCAGGGAGGTCTGACGCTCCCGCTCTACGTCTCCAGCGACTGCAGCATCGCCTGGACCAGGGATTCCTGCAGCCAGGTGGTGAAGTTGTAGACCAGGGCCAGATAGCTTTCGACGTCCTCGGCCTGGGACCAGTCCTGCATAAGGTGCACGTGCCCGGCGTCCTCGTCGTCCCGGATGTCGAGGCGTTCGGCCAGCACCAGCCGGACATCGTTGAGCGCCGTGGACCAGTGCCGTGCGTCGGCGGGGCTCAGGACCAGTTCGTCCTTGTCCAGCCCCAGGGACGCGGCCTTTAACGCTCCGATCTTGCTCTCGCGCAGCGACCGCTCGGTGTAGCGGCGGAACTCCAGCGAGGCGGCGTCGTCGGTTTTCGAGACGTTCGGGAGCAGCCGGCGCAGGGCGCGGTCCGAGGGCTCGCGGGCCTCGGTGTCGAGTCCGACGAGCGCGGCCAGGGGGTCCTGGTTGGCGCGTTCCTCCGGCTCCAGCATGGACACGACGTCGTCGAAGAGGCTGCGCAGCAGTTCCCGTTCGGCCGGTTCCAGGTAGCCGGTGATGCCTTTGACGCCGTATTTGAATGCCTTAGCCACGTTTTCCTTTGCCCTTGCCTGATCCGGCGCCGCCGGAGCCGCCGGTGGCCTTTTCCACGGTGGCCCAGAGACCGTAGCCGTGCATCGCGACCGCGTGCTGCTCCACCTGCTCCTTGCTGCCGTGCGCCACGATGGAGCGGCCCTTCTTGTGGACTTCGAGCATGAGCTTGTTTGCTTTGGCCTCGGAATAGCCGAAGTAGCTGCGGAACACGTAGCTCACATAGCTCATCAGGTTCACGGGATCGTTCCAGATCACGAGGTTCCAGGGGACGTCCGGGGCGGTCAGGACATCGGTTGATGTCACTGTTCCGGTCTGGGTGCTCTCCTGGGTGTCAGGGCCGAGCGCAACGCTGAGGGTCATCTGTCCATTCTATGGGGATGCGCACTAGAGTGAATTTGTGAGTTCATCAGCTGGCTGGGACCGTCCCCGCACGTCCCTGTACACCGACCATTACGAACTGACCATGCTGCAGGCCGCGCTGCATTCCGGCGCCGCCCACCGCAAGTCAGTGTTCGAGGCCTTCGCGCGGCGCCTGCCGGACGGGCGCCGCTACGGCATTGTGGGCGGCACCGGCCGGTTGCTGGAGGGCATTGCCGACTTCCGCTTCGGCGACGCCGAGATCGACTTCCTCCGCCGCACCAAGGTGGTCAACGAGGAGACCCTGGACTACCTGGCCGGGTTCTCCTTCTCCGGTGATGTCTGGGGCTACGCCGAGGGTGAAGCCTACTTCCCCAACTCCCCGATCCTCATCGTCGAATCCACCTTCGCCGAGGCCTGCATCCTCGAGACCTACATCCTCTCGATCCTCAACCATGACAGCGCGATCGCCTCAGCGGCCTCCCGCATGATCACCGCGGCCGGCAGCCGCCCCTGCGTGGAGATGGGCTCGCGCCGCACCCAGGAGGAATCCGCCGTCTCCGCTGCCCGCGCCGCCATCATCGCCGGTTTCGACAGCACCTCGAACCTGGAGGCAGGCCTGCGCTACGGGCTCAAGACCGTGGGCACCGCCGCGCATTCCTTCACCCTCCTGCATGACAGCGAGCGCGAGGCCTTTGAGGCGCAGATCGCCTCGATGGGCGCCGGCACCGCACTGCTTGTGGACACCTACGACGTCGAGTCAGCGGTGCGCACCGCCGTCGAACTGGCCGGCGACAAACTCGGTGCGGTGCGGCTGGACTCCGGCGACCTCGTGGCGCAGGCGCAATGGGTGCGTCAGCTCCTGGACGGTCTGGGCAATGAGCGCACCCGCATCATCGTCACCTCCGACCTGGACGAGTTTGCCATCGCCGCCCTGCAGTCCGCCCCGGTGGACTCCTACGGTGTCGGCACGTCCCTCGTGACCGGTTCCGGCGCCCCGACGGCCAGCATGGTCTACAAGCTGGTCAGCCGCACGGACGACGCCGGCGACTTCGTCCCTGTCGCAAAGGCCGCCAAGAACAAGGCCAGCAAGGGAGGCCGCAAGTACGCCCTGCGCAAGCTCAACGAGCGCGGCACGGCCACCCAGGAGATCATCGGGGTCGGCCACCGCCCGGACGACGACGGCAATGACCGTCCCCTGCTGCAGCAGTTCATCAAGAACGGCGAGCTCCTGCCCGGCTGGACCGGCGCGGAGGGTGTGCTCCGTGCACGCCAGCGCCACGCGGACACCATGAAGGAGCTTCCCGCCGTCGTCAACCGGCTGCAGCGCGGCGAAGCGGCCATCCCCACCATCTACGAGGAGAACTGATGTCCCGCGCCCTGATCATCGTCGACGTCCAGAACGATTTCTGCGAAGGGGGCTCCGTGGCCGTCAAAGGCGGGGCGGAACTTGCCGGCGCGATCAGCGAGTACGTTGACGCCCACCACGGACAGTTTGACCACGTCGTGGCGACCCAGGACTGGCATGTCGATCCAGGCGCGCATTTCTCGGACGACCCGGACTACGTCGACAGCTGGCCCAGGCACTGCGTGGCCGGAACCCGCGGGGCCGAACTCCATCCGGACCTCGACACGGAATACATCCAGGCCTACTTCCGCAAGGGCCAGTTCACCGCCGCCTACTCGGGCTTTGAGGGGCTGCTGGCACCGGACGACGCCGTGCCCACCGGTGACCGCAAGCCCGGAGCCATGCCCGTGTCCGGAGGTGCTCCCGGCAGCAGCGGCAGAAGCGGCAGCGCCGACGGCACTACCGAAGCCCTCGACGGCGGTGACTTCGCCACGGGCGAGGACGCGATCGGGCTTGACGACTGGCTGCAGAGCCATGACGTCGAGGACATCGTGGTGGTCGGAATCGCCACCGACCACTGCGTGAAGGCGACCGCCCTGGACGGGGTCCAGGCTGGGTACTCCGTGACGGTGCTGCGGGATCTGACCGTGGGGGTTGCCGAGGATCTTGACGACGCCATCGCGGAGATGGAACTCGGCGGGGTCGACATCGCCTGAGCCGGCTGCGTGGTCCCTGCCCGCTGACGGGAAAACCGCACCCTCGAAGTAGACTCGAAATCCTTGCCACTATCGTCTGAACCGTAAGAACCCCGGAGTACATCATGAAGAAGACCCTCACCGTCCTGATCGCTGCCGGGGCCCTGCTCGGCGCCGCCGGCTGCTCGGCCCCGCAAGACACCACCCAGGAGTCCTGCGCGCGGGTCCAGACCGTCGGCGCGGGACCGACGTCCAACGCGGACAAGGCAGGGATGATTCGCCTCGCCAACCGGCTCCGTCCCATCGAGGCCACCGCGTCCGCGGAAATGAAGGCTCCCCTGAACTCCATCCTCGAATTCCTGGACGAGTCGGCCAAGGAAACCCCGGACTCCGCAAAGCTCCAGGAAATGCAGGGCGCGTACACCTCTGCAGGCCAGACCCTCAGCCAGCTCTGCACCGGCGGCGGCCAGTAACAGCCAGCCGGCGGCTGCAAGAAGCTGAGAAAAGCTGCAAAAAGCTGCAAAAAAGGGACCGGGTGACCCCGGTCCTTTTTTGTGCGCATTTTCAGGCCCGCGCTATTTGCGGCCGATGAACCAGTCCTGGAGTTTCCGCAACCGGGTCTGCAGCTGCTCCTCGTTGGCCTGGGCCACAGCCGGACCGCCGCAGACCGTCCTGAGCTTGGTGTGGATGACGCCGTGCGGCGTGCCCGTGCGCGCGGACCAGGCCGCGACATTCTTGGCCAGTTCGGTGCGCAGGTCCATCAGCATGCGGTGGTCCGGCAGAGCCGGTACGGCAGAAGTAGGTGCCGCAGCGGCGGGCGCCGCACCCTGCGGGGCGCGTGCGTTCTTGCGGTTGAGCTGCTCGTGCTGGCGCTGGCGCAGCAGCGTACCGACCTGGTCGGCGTCGAGCAGGCCGGGAATCCCGAGGAAGTCGAGCTCGTCCTCCGAGCCCACCTCGCCGCCTGTGCCGAACTCGCCGCCGTCGAACAGCACGCGGTCAAACGAGGCCTGGGAATCGAGGGCCTCAAACTTGCCCTTCGTCAGCGAATCAGAGGCCTTTTCCTCGCGGTTCGCCTCATCCATCAGCGAGTCTTCGGGGTTGAAGAGGCCGTCGCCGTCCTCCTTCTCCGGGCGGTCCAGGGCGTGGTCCCGCTCGGCCTCCATGGAGTTCGCCAGCGCCATCAGCTGCGGCACGGAGGGCAGGAAGACCGACGCCGTCTCGCCGCGCTTCCGGGCGCGCACGAAGCGCCCGACGGCCTGGGCGAAGAACAGCGGCGTGGCAGTCGAGGTGGCGTACACGCCGACCGAAAGCCGCGGGACGTCCACGCCTTCGGAAACCATGCGCACCGCCACCATCCAGCGTTTTCCGCTGGCGGTGAACTCCTCGATCTTGCTGGAGGCCTTGGTATCGTCGGAGAGAATGACCGTGGGCGACTCCCCCGTGATCCTCTTCAGCTGCCCGGCATAGGCGCGCGCGTCCTCATGGTCGGTCGCGATGACCAGCCCGCCGGCGTCGGGAACGGTCCGGCGCACCTCGCTGAGGCGCTTGTCCGCCCCGGCCAGGACCGCGGGGATCCATTCCCCCGCGGGGTTCAACGCGGTCCGCCAGGCCTGGGAGGTGACGTCCTTGGTGACTGCCGATTCGCCGAGGGAGGCCGCCATTTCCTCGCCACCGCTCGTGCGCCAGCGCATCTGGCCGGAATAGGCCATGAACATCACCGGCCGGACCACATGGTCCCTCAGCGCCTTGCCGTAGCCGTAGGTATAGTCCGCTTTGGAACGCCGGATGCCGTCGCGGTCCTCGGCGTATTCCACGAAGGGGATCGGCGAGGTGTCCGAACGGAACGGCGTACCCGTGAGGGAGAGCCGGCGTGCCGCGGGCTCGAAGGCTTCGCGGAGCCCGTCGCCCCAGGACAGCGCCTCCCCGCCGTGGTGGATCTCGTCGAGGATCACCAGCGTGCGTGCGGCCTCGGTCTTGGCCCGGTGCAGCATCGGCTTGCTCGCCACCTGGGCGTAGGTGACCGCGACGCCGATGAACCCGCGGCCGTGCTGGCCGTCGGCGTTCTTGAAGTTCGGGTCGATGGCGATGCCCACCCTTGCGGCGGCGTCGGCCCACTGCCGTTTCAGGTGGTCTGTGGGCGCCACGATGGTGACGCGGTTGACGACGTTGGCCTCGATCAGCATCGATGCCACCCGCAGCGCGAAGGTGGTCTTGCCGGCCCCGGGCGTTGCAACCGCAAGGAAGTCCTTGGGATGGGTGGCGAAGTAGCTGTCGAGGGCCTCTTGCTGCCAGGCACGGAGCCTCGGCGCGGTGCCCCAGGCCGCCCGCTCGGGATACGCGGGGGGCAGCACGGGTCCGCCAAAGAGTGTCTCTGTCACTTAGGTGCCCTCCATTCCGCGCACTGCTGCCGCTGCCGGAGAAACCCAATTAAGCACAAAAACACCAATCTTTTCGGATGAACCGTAAGCAATCACCGGCCTGCATGGACCGGGCATCATTCCCCGGGAGGACAGGGCGCCCCGGCGCACGGCGGCGCGCCTTGGCGCGGGACACGCGCAGTTGCTGCGCCCCCGCAGTGCGTAGCCGCGCTACTTGTCGCCGGAACCCTTGCCGCCGTCGCCGCCAGGACGGAGGCCTTCGTAGACCTCTTTGCATTCGGGGCAGACGGGGAACTTCTTCGGATCGCGGCCCGGTGTCCAGACCTTGCCGCACAGCGCGATGACGGGTTCGCCGGAGAGCGCGGATTCCATGATCTTTTCCTTGCGCACATAGTGCGAGAAGCGTTCCCGGTCACCGGGTTCCACTTCCTGGCGCAGTTCCTCGCGCTCGATCGTGGCCGTCGACGTCCCGGCTCCGGAGAGCTCGCGCATCGGGTCGTTTTCGAGAGGATCGGTCATGCTGTTCATGAGACCCATCTTAGCCGCTGGATCAGCCACTATTGCGACGGGACGGGGACGGGACGGCGGCGGCATGGTGCCGGGACGGCGGGAACGGGCCGCTACAGACCCTGCCACGACGGCTTGTTCTCATAGCTGTGGCGGTAGTAGTCGGCAAGCCGCAGTGACGACGCCGCCGCCTCGTCGACCAGGATCGTGGCGTGCGGATGCAGCTGCAGGACGGACGCCGCACAGATGGCTGCGACAGGCCCTTCCACGAGGTCGCGGACCGCCTGGGCCTTCTGCGCGCCGGTGGCAATGAGAATCACATGACGGGCCTCCAGGATGGTGCCGAGTCCCTGGGTGACGACGTGGTGTGGAACCTGGGACAGGCTCCCGAAGAACCGCGCATTGTCCCGGCGTGTCTGCTCGATCAGGGTTTTGATCCGGGTCCGCGACGCCAGGGATGAACCTGGCTCGTTGAACGCAATATGGCCGTCCGTGCCGACGCCGAGCAGCTGCAGGTCCACTCCCCCGGCCGCCCGCATGGCGTCCTCGAAGGCCCGGCAGGCGGCGGGGATATCCGCCGCCGCGCCGTCAGGGCCGTGGACGTTCGAAGGGGCGATGTTCACCCGCTCGGTGAATTCACGCCTGATCACCTCACGGTAGGACTGCGGATGGCCGGGCGTGAGCCCCACGTACTCGTCGAGGGCGAAGGCGTGCGCCAGGCTGAAGTCCAGGCCGTCCCGTTCGTGCCGCAGGGCGAGTTCGTCGTAGACGGGCAGCGGTGAGGAACCGGTTGCCAGGCCCAGCACGGCGTCAGGCTTGCGCCGGAGCAGCGCCTCGATCGCATCCGCCGCGAGGGCCGCGATCGGCTTGCTGCCGGACAGAATGACGACTTCCATGGCCTGCCTTTGCGGTTGCCTGGGCGGGTGCCTTGATTTTGCCGCACCCGCTGTCGGTTGTGCCTAGTCGCAGGGTATCGCAGTCCCGGCCGCGGCGCGCGCGTCAGCGGTTGACGGCCAGCTGTGCCAACAGTTCCGGACCCCGGGCGTCGAGCCATTTCCCACCCAGCCGGACCCCCGCGGCGAACAGAGCCAGCCCCAGGACCGGGCCCAGGAGCAGGTTGATCCAGCCGAAGATGGACGAGCCGGTGACGGATTGTGCCACCATAAGGGCTGCTTCGGGGAGCATAAGCAGGAGGAGCACCCCCATGCCACCGAACTGCACCGCCATCGTCTGCGCGACATTGCCCGGCGGCTTCTTGAACGGGCTGTCCCCGGGGAGCGGCACCGCGACGGTGTAGCGTGCCGACACCACGGAGGAGAGCCCCATCCCGCTGAACAGGACACCGAGTGAGAGTCCGAGCACGCCGGGCAGGAGCGTCCAGTCCGCTCCGAACAGGAACGGCAGGACGCTGAGCGCCAGCACCAGCGGCAGGGCGAAGACCAGGCACGCCACGGCACGGCCGAGCCGGTCGTGGACCCCCCGCACTCCCGTCGAGAGGTGAAGTGCGAAGGCGGTGTTGTCATAGGAGACATCGGTTGAGATCGACCAGGCGAGCAGGAACGCGGTCAGCGGGCCGACAAAGAGGAGCACTCCGTAGGAGCCCGTCTGGGTGGCCTGGAACAGCATCAGCACCGGAACCAGCGGGACGACGACGAGGGCGCCGGCATACCGCGGGTCCCGGAGCCAGTAGCTCAGTGACCGCGCAGCCACCGCGCCGGTGGGGGTTGCCGGGAACAGCGCGAAGAAGCCGAGTCCTCCGGCGCGTTTTTTGGAGGTGCCGGCGTACGGCGGCGTCACGAGCGCACGCTGCAGCAGGAGCTTCCAGCACAGCGCGAGCCCGGCGAGCGTGGCAAGCGCGATCAGGAACTTGAGCGCCGCGGCGCCGTAGCTCCCTGCGGCCAGTTCGCCGCCGAGGGACCACGCGGCCCCGGCCGGGGTCCATGACAGCGTTCCGGCAAGTCCGGTCAGGAAGTTCCCGGAGCCCGCAATCCCCTCAGCGACACTGGCCACGATCGGGCCCATCAGCACGAGCGGAATCAGGAAGACAACCGCGCTGGCATCCTTGAAACGGCGGGAACTCGCCAGGCCTGCCGTGGCGGTGGTGACCACTTTTGACAGCACGATGCAGCTCAGCACACCGAGGACCGCACCGATGAGGGCACCTGCCGCGCCGGGGACGCTCCGGGACCAGGTCCCGACCGTGCCAAGGGCCACCAGCGCGGTCGCCGTGCCCGGGATGCCGATCAGCCCGCCGAGGGCCAGCCCGGCCAGCAGCTGCGGCATCGGCACGGCGAAGGTGGTGAACCGTGCCGGGTCGAGGGTCATGTCGGCGGCTGAAGCGGCGACCGGGATGACGGCCCACCCCAGCAGCGCCGCGGCACCGCCCAGCACCACGACGGTTTGTGCCAGGCCGGCGTCCGCCCCGCGGAGGAACAGCAGTCCCGTGATGCCAAGCGCCACGAGTCCGAGCGCATAGAGGGTGCCGATGCCAAGGCCCACCAGCTGCCAGGGGCTGCGCCGGACGCTGTTGCGCAGCAGGGTCAGCTTGAGCCTTAGAAGGTGCGCAACCATTCCAGCCCCTCCGTGTGGTTACGGCCGCCGACCAGCTGGACGAAGCGGTCTTCGAGGGACTCGCCCGCGCGGACCGCGTCCACCGTCCCGGCCGCGAGGACACGACCGGCGGCGACGACGGCGACGTGGTCGCACATCCGCTGGACCAGGTCCATCACGTGGCTGGAGACAATGACGGTGCCGCCGGACGCCACGTACCGGTCCAGGATGTCGCGGATGTTGGCAGCGGAGACGGGGTCCACGGACTCAAACGGCTCATCGAGGACCAGCAGGCGGGGTGCGTGGATCAGCGCGGAAGCGAGGGCTATCTTCTTGGTCATGCCGGCGGAGTAGTCCACCACGAGCGTTCCGGCGTCGGGGGTCAGGTCAAGGACGGCGAGCAGTTCCCTGACGCGTTCAGCCACGATGTCCTTCTCCATACCGCGCAGCAGCCCGGCGTAGCTGACCAGCTGCTCTCCGGTCAGCCGGTCAAAGAGCCGGACACCGTCCGGGAGGATGCCCATCAGCTTCTTGGCCTCCAGCGGGTGCTTCCAGACATCCACTCCGTGCACCAGCGCGGTGCCGAACTCGGGCCGCAGCAGTCCTGTGGCCATCGAGAGGGTGGTGGTCTTGCCGGCGCCGTTGGGTCCGACGATCCCGTAGAAGGAACCGGCCGGGACGTCCAGGCTGATACCGTCGACGGCGATCTTGTCGCCGAAGCGCTTGGCGAGACCGCGCAGCGACAACGCGGGAACAGGCGCCCCCGGCTGGCTTTCAGGGGCATGCGGGTGCGGTTGCTGAAAAGTCATGTCGTTAGACTAACCGCCCGGGGCGCGGAAGGGATCGTCCGCAAGGCGTAACCTCCGCAGGCAGGGAACCTCCCGTTAGAAGGAGTGGCGGGGAATGGCCCGTTCGTACTGCGGCGGCCATGCCAGTTCCTCGCCAAGTTCGAACGCTGCCCGCAGCCACCAGTGCGGATCGCGCAGGGCGGCACGGGCGATGAAGACACCGTCAGCCTGGCCGGTCGCAACAGCGTGCTCGGCCTGGCCGGCGGAGGTCAGCAGCCCCACGGTGCCGGTCCTGACCCCGGTTTCCCGGCGGATCCGCGCGGCAAAGCCGGTCTGGTAGCCCGGTCCCACGGGGATCTGCTGGTAGTCGACGGCGCCGCCGCTGGAAACGTCCACGAGGTCCACGCCGCGTTCCGAGGCTGCCCTGGCCATCCGTACCGACGCTTCGACGTCGATGCCGCCCTCGGCCCAGTCAGAGGCGGAGATCCGGAGCAGCAGCGGCATGGAGTCGGGAATGACGTTTCGCACGGCGTCGACCACGGCGAGGGTCAGCCGGTTCCGCCCGGCCTCGTCGCCGCCCCAGCCGTCCGTGCGGTCGTTGACCAGCGGGCTCTGGAACTGGTGCAGGAGGTAGCCGTGGGCGCCATGGATCTCGATCGTGTCGAAGCCGGCTCGGACGGCCCGGACCGCAGCGCCGGCGAAATCGGCGATCACGCCGTCGATCTCCTGCTCCGTCATTACCGAGGGGGCCTCGTAGCCGTCAAAGGCTTCGGTGCCGGGACCAACGGTGGGCCAGCCGCCGTCGTCGGCAGCCACGGTGCCCTTCTTGCCGGAGAACGGCCAGTAGGAGGATGCCTTCCGGCCGGCGTGCGCGAGCTGGGTGCCGATCTTGGTGTCGGCGGTGCCGTGCCGGTGCACGAAGGAGGTGATCCGTTCCCACGCTGCCGCCTGGTCGTCGTTGTAGAGTCCGGCGTCGCGGGGGCTGATCCGTCCGGCGGCGTTCACGGCGGCCGCCTCGGTGAGGATCAGGGCCGCCCCGCCGGTGGCGAAGGAGCCCAGATGCATCAGGTGCCAGTCGTTGGGGACGCCTTCCCCGGTTTCCGGCCCGCAGCTGTACTGGCACATGGGCGACACCCAGCCGCGGTGCCGCAGGTGCAGGGAGCGCAGTTCCAGCGGCGTGAAGAGGGCGGAACCCATCAGAAGAGCACCCGTGCAAGGTTCTGCCGCGCTTTTGCGACGCGGTCATCGCCGGTGCCCACGACGTCGAACAGTTCCAGCAGCCTGACCCGTGCCGTTTCCCGCTCCGGGCCGAAGTTCCTGCCGATGAACGCGACGATCCGCCCGAGGCCGTCCTCGACGTGTCCGCCGGCGACGTCCACGTCGGCCACGCCGAGCTGGGCCGCAAGGTTGTCCGGCTCGGTGGCGGCTTTCTGGCGCAGCGCTTCCGTGTCCGCGGCGGAGAGCGGCTGGAGCCGGTCCATCAGTTCCACCTGCGCGAGCCCGGCCTTGGCTTCGGCGTCAGCGGGCATCTCCAGGAGGGCCTCTCGGTAGGCGTCCGCGGCGGCGGCGTAGTCTCCGGCCTCGATCGCGTCATACGCCTTCTGGTGCAGGGGCGGCAGCGGCGGGGCCTCGGGCCCGGCGGCGCCGGGTCCGCCCGCGCCGATCCGTCCGGTCACGCCATTGGCGGCGGCGACTTTGAGAAGTTCATCCAGCAGGCTGCGGACCTGCGGTTCCTCGGCACCGCCCTGGAAGAGGGGCACCGGCTGGCCCTTGACGAGCGCCACCGCGGTGGGCACGGCCTGGACCTGGAACGCCTGGGCCAGCTGTGGGAACACTTCAACGTCCGCGGCACCGAGAACCAGTTGGCCTGCATAACTGTCAACGATCCGCTCGAGCACGTCCACCAGTTCGGCGGAGCCGGGCGAATAGGCCGCCCAGAGCGCAACGACGACCGGGACCTGGGCCGACAGTTCCACGAGTTCCTGGAAATTGGCTTCGGTGATGTCCACACGTAGCGGACGGCCGGCCGGCTCTGCATCGCCGTTGCCCGCGGCAGGCGCCCCGGGCACAACGGGTGCGCCGGCGGCGGCAGGCGGCGCAGGACGCTGTTTCAGGGAGGACAGGTCGACGGCGCCCCGCAGGTTGAGCGGGTTGGCGGCAGCTGGCGGGACCGGGCGGGAAGCTGGCGAAGTCATGGTTCCACTCTAGCCACATCAGCCCGGGCCGGTGCCACTTGAAGGGGCCGTGCGACAGAACAGACCCGGCCTTGCGGCCAGGTCTCTTCTGTCGGTACTGATTCTCTGCACCGTCTCTGTCAGTGCTTAGTGCGCCGGGCCTATTTGAAGCTGGCTCCCACAAGGCCGCGGGTGGCGGCCACGAGTTTCATCGGGTCCTGGGACCCTGCCGGCGGGATGTAGACGGCCACGGACTCGGCGAAGTTCAGCACCATGCCGGTGCTGGTCTCCTTGCCGCCGGCGAGGGCGGCTGCGTCATCGCCGATCGTCAGCTTGTCGCCGGACGCCTTCGGGGTGCCATCGAAGCCGAAGTTCAGGCGGCCCAGTGCCAGCGCCCCGCCGTCGGCGGTCCGGAACACGACAACGCTTTCCGGGACCAGCTTGTGGGTGAAGGAGAAGGTGCCGTTGACGCCGGAGTTCACCACATCGGCCTGGTAGGCCAGCGTGTCCGCAATGTACGGGGAGGATGCGCCCTCGGCGAGCTTGTCCTTGAACGCGGAATCTGCGGAGTTCAGCCGGTCGCCCAGCCCGCCCAGCGCTTCCTCGCCGCTGTAGAGCAGCCCCGACTTGTCAGCGGGTGCCAGCGTCCCGGTGCCGCCGCGCGCGATCCCCGGGAAGGTGGTTCCCGGCTGGAGCGGCGTGGTGAGGACCAGCTTGTAGTTCTCCCGCGGGGAGGCCTGGGTCAGGGTGAGCAGTTGCGGAACAACGTTTCCCTCGCCCTGGGTGACGGCCATGACGGTGCGCGGCCAGTTGCGCTTGTCGGTGACGACGGTGGTGAGGAGCTTGGTGGCACGGACCGGCATCCGGGCCTCGTACGAGCCGACCTGGGAACGGATCTTGTAGTTCTGCGTGCGGACCTCGAGTTCGGGCCCTGCCACGCGCGGCTCCAGCTTGCTGGCGTCCTTGGCGGCGTCGCCGGCGTCGACCGCGCTGGCAACCTGCTCGAGGATGCGGCGGAACTGGGCGTCGACCATGACCGGAGAATCCGGAGCCGGCGCCGCGGCCGCAGATGATGTTCCCGGCGACGGGGCCGGCGTCTGGCTGGCCTGGGCCGCCACGCCGCTGCCGGCGACGGCGGTGGCGGTCAGCACGGCCACGACCACGCCGGAGCGCCGGAGCCGCTGCGTCACGGTCGCCGGTGTGGCGGTGAGCTGCCCGGGGGTGCCCTTCGGGTCAGCGGCCTTGGGGTCAGCAACCTTCGAACCTGTGCCCTTCGGGTCACCCGCGGGCGAACCAACCACCGGAACAGCTTCCGTGGATCCGGTGGAGTTCCGGGCTTCGCTGCGTGCCGCAGCCTTGGCCTGCGCACGGCGGGCGAACATGCTGCCGCCACTGCCGGAACCGCCGCTGCCCGAACCGCTCGTACCCGAACCGCCGCGGGTGGCCGCTTGGGGCTTGAGCACCAGAAGCGCGGCGCCGGCCAGGATCATCAGGCCGCCGAGAACCATCAAGGGAATGGCCCACGGAGTGGACGTGTCGTTCGGGAAGGTCATGGTGATCGAGCCCGGGGCGGGCTTGGTGCCGTCCGCTGCAAGCAGCAGGGACCAGTCGCCGTCCGCCGGCGGGGTCCAGTTGTACTTCAGCTCGCCGCTGGCGTTCTCCGTGCTTACCCACAGGTCCGAGCCGGCCGGCGAGGGCGCGGTGGCTTCCCCGTCGGCATGCGTCAACTGCAGGGCCTTGCCGTCCCCGGAGACACCGGAGACGGTGTTGTGCGCGGTATTGCCGACCCAGGCCTCGACGTCGTCCGGGCGGCCGGCGGCCAGCATGAAGCTGCCTTCGCCCTTGACGTTGATCGTCACCGTGCCGTTGTGCAGCGTGCGGAGCTTCGCGTCAAAAACGGTCAGCGGCGCGGCAGTGCCGGCAGGTGCGGTGGCGGTCACGGTCTCGGCCGGAGCCCAGAATGTCTTCTGGCCGATGCCGGCCAGCAGTGTCAGGAGGCCCAGCAGCACTAATGCAACTGCAGTCTTGAAACGCAAAATATTACCTATCATCAGCGGACACTTAGCTTCAATAGTAACCGTTTTGTTACCACGGAGTCAGATCGGACTGTTTTTCAACCGCTCCGCCGGCACCCGCGGCAGCCGCCTGGGCGCGCTAAAACAAGCCTGCTGATAGTGTTTGGCGTGATCATCACATGGGGGCCGCCACCGCGACTCCGCCGGGGTAATACAGAGGATAAAGGGCTTTCAACGCAGTGACTGGACACACGGACTCGTCCCCCTCAGGACCGGAAGAAAAGCAGGAATCCGGCAGCACGGTGGGAAGTCCGCAAGAGCACGCTTCCCCGCGCCGCGTAGCCCTTGCCGGGGTACTGAACTCGATGGCGCACCGCCTGCGCCAGCCCCTCCCGGGGGCCCAGCCGCGGCTCCGCTTCGAGATGCCTCCGGAGCAGGAAGAGGACGGGACGGCGCCCGGGACCGAGGAGGGCACCCGGTTCGGCAATCCCGGCCCGCGGATGTCCTCCCAGCACCCGCTCTACGTGGGATTCATGGGGACCGTCGGCGTCGGTGTGGCACTGCTCGTGTACTGGATCGGCTCCAACACGACGCAACTTCTGCTCTGGATCGTGGCGGCGCTCTTCATTGCCCTGGGCCTGGACCCGGTGGTGCGCTGGCTCGAGGCGAAAAGGGTCCCCCGCGCCGCGGGAATTGTGATCGCCGTTGCCACCCTGGGCCTGGCCATTGCCGCCTTCTTCGCCACGCTGATCCCGACAATCGTCCAGCAGGTCACCCAGATCGTCGAGGAGGCGCCCCGCTGGGTCGCGGACTTCATCAATTCCGATTTCTTCCGCAGCATTGACAACCAGTACGGGGTGCGCGAACGCATCACCCAGGAGCTGGAGAAGTTCGTCAACAACCCGGAGGCGATGGGCGGGATCTTCGGCGGCGTCGTCGGGTTCGGCTCCACTGTGGCGAACGGCTTGTTCGGCGCGCTCATCGTGCTGGTGCTGAGCCTCTACTTCCTGGCCGCCCTGCCGGCCATGAAGAAGTGGGGCTACCGGCTTGCTCCGCGGTCCCGCCGGGCCAGGGTCGAGGCCCTGTCCGAGGAAATTACCGGTTCGGTGGGCAACTACGTGATCGGCCAGGCCGTCGTCGCCCTGGTGAACGCCACCTTTGCGTTCATTGTGATGTCGATCGTGGGCGTCCCGTTCGCCGTCCTGCTGGCGTTCGTGGTGGCCCTGCTGGCCTTCATTCCCCTGGTCGGCGGGCTGATTGCCGGGGTCATCGTCACGCTGATTGCCCTCACGGCGGGCTGGCAGACTGCCGTGGTCTACGCCATCTGCTACTTCGCCTACCTGCAGTTCGAGGCCTACTTCATCTCCCCGCGCATCATGCAGAAGGCCGTCGCTGTGCCCGGCGCCGTCGCGGTCATCTCGGTGATCGCCGGCGGCAGCCTGCTCGGCGTCCTCGGCGCACTGATCGCCATCCCCACCGCCGCGGCCATCATGCTCCTGGTCAAGGAGATCTTCATCGTCCGCCAGGATAAGCACTAAACAGGAACCGGCGCGCTCTCAGGCGTATGCCGTGGCCACCGGACCGGCCCACTCCTGGGGCAGTTCAGAACGCCCTGCGCCGGATCTGCCCGGCAGGCCGCCGGGCAGGACCTCGTCAACAATCTCGTTGAGCACCCGGCCGGCGTACTTCTCCCCCACCCACAGGTGCTTGGCTCCGTCCACGCCCACAACGCGGGCCTGAGGCACCACCGCAAAGCGCTCCGCGGCCTCGGCCGGCTGGAGGTAATCGTCAAGATCGGGAACGAGGACCTTGAGCGGTTTGCCGGACGCCGCCCATTCCTTGAGGTCCACCCCGGTGGCCCGGTGCAGCGGCGGCGAGAGCAGGATGGCGCCCTCCACCTCGGAAGCCACCGGTTCCGACGCGCCGTACATCAGCGCGAGCTCGGTGCCGAAGGACCAGCCCACGAGCCAGCGGTTCGGCAGGCCACGGTCCACGGCGAACTTAACGGCAGCCTCAACGTCCAGGCGTTCGCCGATTCCCTCCTCGAAGGCTCCCTCGCTGGTTCCGCGCGGCGAGCCGGTGCCCCTGGTGTTGAACCGGAGCACCGCGATTCCGGCCAGTGCGGGCAGCCGGTAGGAGGCTTTCCGGTAGACGTGCGAGTCCATGAACCCGCCGTGGGTCGGCAGGGGATGGAGGGTGATCAGGGTCGCCTTGATCCCGCCGGACTCCGGGAGCGCCAGCTCGCCGACGAGCCGGTGTCCGTCACTCGTGCGGAGCTCCACGTTCTCCCGGCGTGCCGGGAGAACGGTGGAGGCGCGGATCGCGGTCGGGGCGGAAGGCTGGCTGAAGACGTACGACGCCGGGTCAAAACTCATGCGTCCAGCTTAGCGAAGGCAGCCGGCGGAGCGGTCAGCGATACCGGTAGCTGCGTGAGGTCCAGCAGTTGCTGTGCCAGTGCCGCCGCTCCGCGAGCCCTGCGGCCGCCCCGAAGAGGTGGTCCTCGGACCACACCACGAGGTGCGCCACGCCAGGCACCACCGCCGTCGAGCAGCCCGGACAGATGTAGGTCTTCTCCGCGCGGCTGGCGGTGACGGGCCGGACGGTCCACTCTCCGTCCGGCGCACTCTCCCGTCGCGCATAGCCGGAGCGCGCGCGCTCCAGGTCCAGTTCGGGCACGGCACCGCCCTTTGCTCCCGGCTTGGCTGCCTTGCCTGAGGCTGCCCGTCCTGAGGTGGCTCGGCGGGGGCGGTTGGAACGCGGCATGGTTCCATTCTGCCCCAGTCCGGGTGTCCCCTGTCCCAGCAGGCGGTAGTGTTGACCGGGTGCGTTTAGTCATAGCCCGTTGCTCCGTTGATTATGTCGGCCGGCTCAAAGCCCATCTCCCGCTCGCCACCCGGCTCCTGCTGGTCAAGGCCGACGGTTCCGTTTTGGTCCATTCGGACGGCGGATCCTACAAGCCGTTGAACTGGATGAGCCCGCCGGCGTCCCTGCGGGTTTCGACCCCGGACGAGGTCGATGTCGAAATCGGCGTGGTCGAGCAGTGGACCGTCCAGTCCGCCAAGACCGATGACCGGCTGATCATTAACATCCATGAGCAACTGCACGATACCTCCCACGAGCTCGGCCAGGACCCCGGACTGATCAAGGACGGTGTGGAGGCTGACCTGCAGCGGCTGCTGGCCGACCAGATCGATCTCCTGGGCGCCGGGTTTTCCCTCATCCGCCGCGAGTACTTCACGGCCATCGGCCCGGTGGACATTCTGGCCAGGGACGCCAAGGGCGGCACCGTGGCCATCGAGCTCAAGCGCCGCGGTGACATCGACGGCGTGGAGCAGCTAACCCGCTACCTCGAGCTGCTCAACCGCGACCCGCTGCTGGCTCCGGTCCGGGGGATCTTCGCCGCCCAGCAGATCAAGCCGCAGGCCAGGGTCCTGGCCAAAGACCGTGGCATCGACTGCGTCACCCTCGACTACGACGCCATGCGGGGCGTCGACGACGTCGAATCCCGGCTCTTCTAAGCCGCCCCGCTCCCGCCGTGGTGCCTCCGCGGACTGCCGGGAATGAGCCCCTGCCCGCGTTCATCGATTCTTTGTACAAAATTTATGCCAATTGTGCGCCGGGCCCGTTGACCTGACGCAACTGGCATGAAATTCTTATAAAAGTCTTTGTGTAGGTGTTTTTTCATGCTCGCAAGACATGTTGCGAGCGTGAAGCGCCTGCCGCCGAAGCCCGGTAATTCCGGTCCCACAGCCAAGGTTCTTCTCGCGGAGTGACCAAGTCCGGCACGAAGTGTGCCGGACTTAACCAATATCCATAATGAGGAGATATACATGGCACAGGGAACCGTCAAGTGGTTCAACGCTGAAAAGGGCTTCGGCTTCATCACCCCGGATGACTCCGATGGCGATGTCTTCGTTCACTACTCGGAGATCCAGACCGGTGGCTTCAAGACCCTCGACGAGAACGCTCGCGTTCAGTTCGAAATCGGCCAGGGCGCCAAGGGCCCCCAGGCTACCGGCGTGACGCTGGTCTAGTCCCCCGCAGCGGAACTGCCTGCGGCAGTCTCCGCGCAGAAATGATCCCCGGCTTCCGAGCCGGGGATCATTTTTTTGAATTGTTGGCCGGTAGGCCTGTTGGCCGGGCCGCCCGGCATGGGCGGCGCGCCGCCGAGCGGCCGCTGTCCCTGCACAGCGGGAGTCCCGGGCATTCCTTCCGGTTCATCTGACCTGAACTCCGGACGGCGCCGTTGGCCGTCCGGGGCGCCTTTGAACACGTTTTCCGGCACTGAGGCCCGGTGTTTGCGGCGTGTCCGTGTCGAAGTGCCCCCGGACCGCCTACGACGGGCGAAACCCGGGGGCGCGCCCGGCACTCCGGGGATTTTCACACGTTTTGTCCTCTGACCCGGCGTCACCGCACGAGGCTCCTGAGCAGCCGCGCACTTTGCCGCACGGACAAGCCGGGCAGGTAGGCCTGGCTAAGCGCCCGGCCCATGGCGGGCAGCTGCAGGGGATCCTGGTAATAGAGGTAGAGGGTCCGGTAGTCCGGCTTGAAGCGGGATTTGAAGGTAGCCAGCGAACGGAAGCCATACACGGGCTCGAGCGCTTTCCCGACGACGTCGAGGATCCTTGCCAGCGACTCGGATCCGGCCTCGTCGCCGGCCACATCCGCCACCGTCGCCGTGTCCTTCGCCAGCGGCGATCCGGACAGGGAGATGACCTCCACCGAGCTGCGGAGCTCCTGCACCGCGGAAGCGATCAGGAATTCCATGACGCCGGGGAAGGCGTCCCCGCGCCTGCGCATGAAGTCCAGCGTCCAGCTCACCAGGCGCCCGTCCGTGTAGACAGGCAGCCAGCTGGTGACGCCCTGGACCTTCCCCTCGGCGTCCACGGCGAGGCAACAAAGCACCTCCTCGTCATCAAGCTCATCGATGCCCCCGAGGGTGAAGCCCATCTCCGGAATGGACTTCTGGGCGGCCCACTCCTCCGAGACCTCGCTCAGCTGGGCCCGCACGGCCGGCGCGAAGTCGCCGTAGCGGCCCCACACCGCGTGCACCCCTGATTTCGCGGCCCGGTTCAGGGCGGTACGGACGTTCTGCCAGTCCTTGCCCTTGAACTCGAGAGAACGCACGGCCAACCGGGTTTCCTGTGCCACCGCCACCCGCCGGAAACCTCGGTCCTTCAGCAGCGGCCACAGCTCGTCCGTGCAGGAATAGAAGCCGGGAATGAGGGCATGCTCGGCGCAGTAACGGATGAAGCCCGCTGCGGTCTCCTCGTGGAAAGCCGCGGGGCCGAAGGGGCCGGCCATCGTCAGCGCGACATTGCCGTGCTGCTGGTAGGCCACGCCCCCGCGGCCCTCCGGCGCGAACCAGTGCCTGTTGGGCTCCCACAGCGCCATCCAGGACAGGGAGTCCCCGCCCTGGCGGATCAGGCTGCGGGCGACGTCTCGGTCCCCCGCCCCGGCGTCGGTGCGGTGCAACCGGCGCTGCAGGACGAGCCAGACGGCGGCCAGCGCGACCGCCCAGAAGACAATCCCGGAGGTGGCGAAGAGGAAGGCTTCCACGGGGTCGCGGCCCTGGAAGATGCGGCTGTAGATTCCGGGGATGGGAAGCGGCAGGTACTGGCGGGAGAGTTCGGCGGCCAGGCCCAGCAGGCCGCCGTCGCGGTCCATGCCGCCGGCGGCCAGCCAGACTCCGGTGTAGCAGGAAGCCAGCACGAGCCAGGTGCCGCCGACAACCACCGCGAGGGCCCCGCGTGCCCGGGGACTCGTTTCGACGCGGAACTGGCGGCGGTTTGCCGCGAGCAGGACGACGAGCACGAGCGGAACAACCACGAGGGGCAGTACGTGGACAAATCCCGACCCCATCACACCGGTGCGCGGCCGGCCCGTGTACTGCGGAATCCGGGCGAACAGGGACAGATAGACGGCCGCCATGGCCGTCACGCCGAGCTGGAGGATGATCGCGATCCGCAGGGCCAGCCGGCGGCCGTGGCGCATGCCGTCGGCGCAGATGAGCAGCAGTACTACAGGTACCACCGCCAGTGCGAGGCCCAGCGGCCCCGCAAAGCCGGGCCGGCCTGCCTCGAGGCAGGTGACGTCGATGGTGCCGCCGCAGTATTGTTCCAGCTGGTTCAGCGTGGGCAAGGGATTCAGGACGACGTCGCGCAGCAGCGCCAGCGGCCCGGTGGGGGTCCGGACGGTGGCAGTCAGGATGGGTCCCACCGCGAAGATCGCCACGGTGAGGGCGAGCAGGTTGCGGGTTTCGTGTCCGGTGGAGCGGTGGCGGTGCAGGGTTCCCTTCTCGCCCTGGATCCACCAGCCCGCCGCCAGTCCCGCCAGTGCACCGGAGAACCCGACGACGGTCTCCGCATGCCCCACGTACAGCACAAGCATGAGGGAAATGGAGACCACGGCGGTCCGCAGCCGCCGTTGCCACAGCGTGGGCAGCAACGCGCTGGACGCCAGTGAGACTGCCAGGACGGCCGCGTACGGGCCCATGAGCCGGGCATTCACCATCCGGCCGAGCCATCCGTCGTCGGCATAGCGGGCGAGTTGCGTCAGCAGCAGGAACAGCGTTACCGCGGCGAACTGGGCGGCGAAATAGAACACCGCCGTGCGTCTGGTACCCAGCTGCCGCTCGGCGAGGCCCAGCAGGAACAGGATCATCAGTGCGGCGGAGGCGTACGCCAGCAGGTTGGTGGCGAAGAACATCGAGCTGAACATCGACCACCAGTGGCCGGCCCGCAGCCCCGGGGCACTGACGGAGGCCACATCCAGCAGCGCTTCAGGCGGCCCGGCGAGGAAGCTTCCGGTGGCCGCGCCGGTGATGAGGAAGGCTGCGAGGACGGTGAGGGTGAAGGGTATGGCCCGCAGGTGGCCCAGCGACTGCCGCAGGCCCTGGCGGCCGAGGTCCAGGAGGGATGCGACGCCGGACCCCCGCCGCTGTGCCGTTTCCGCCTGGCTCACTGGGTGATCCCCCAGCGGGACGCCAGGAAGTCGAGGCCGCCGGGAAGCCCTTTCGACCCGGTCTCCCAGGAGTGCCCGGCGCCCGGGATCCGGCGGGTCTCCACGGTGAACCCGGCGGTGCGCGCGGCCCCGGACAGGAGGTCCATGTAGCCGATGAATTCGGGGTCCCGCTCGCCGGCACCAAAGTAGATGGCGTGCCCGTCAAAGCGGTGGTCCTGCATGAGCCGCAGCGGAGTCTGGCGGTCAAAGGCTTCGGTGTCACCGCCAAAGGAGGCGGCAATGGTCTTGTCCCGCTCCTTGGCGAGGGCGGGTTCCTTCTCGCTCGAGAAGGCCAGGGCAGAGCTGTAGACGTCCGGATGACGGGTCACCATCTGCATCGCACAGGTAGCACCGAAGGAGAATCCGCCGGCCGCCCGCTGCCTGGGGTCGGGGTCCACGTCCAGTGTCTGGTTGATCCAGGCCGGCACGTCCACGGCCAGGAATGTGTCGGCCCGGGCGATCCTGCTGTCCATGCAGAGGGTGTTGCCCGCGGCAGAACCGTTGGGGTCCACAACGACCACCACCGGAGCCACGCCGTGGTGCGCTGCCGCGTACCGGTCCATCCGGCTGCGCAGTGCACCCCCGGTGAGCCAGTCCGCGGGGGCGCCTGGCTGGCCGGCGAAGAGGACCAGGACCGGCAGGGCCGGCCGGGGCGTGGCCCGGTACGCCGGCGGCAGATAGATGTAGGCCTCGCGGCTCTGGAAGCCCGAGGCGGTGCCGGGGATTCCGGCGCGCCGCAGCACGCCGCCGTCGGGCATTTCCGCGGGCGGGTTCCACTCGGACAGGCGGAGGCCTGCTGCAGCCCCAGGGACCCGCTTCAGCCCGTCTTCCAGCGGCTTGATCCGCGCCACGGCGGTTCCGGTCAGGTCGCTCACCGTGTGGTTGAGGCCAAAGTAGCCGTTGATCTGGACGGCGGAGAGCAGGACGACACCGAGGAGGGCGGCCGTGGACGCAGCCGTCATGCGCACGGGGTGCCGGCCGCCCTCCTGCCCGGCGGGCAGGGATCCAGGCGTGCGGTGGGCGGCGGGCCGCCAGGCCCTCCACAGAAGCAGGATCCACAGCAGCAGCGCCGTGACCGCGGGCAGGGACCATGCCAGGATCTCGGCCGGAAGTTCACCGGGGAAGACCGAGAAAACGTAAATCATCAGCCAGTGGACAACGGCAAGCAGCGCGGCGGCACCCAGGAGGCAGGCGGCGAAGGGAAGCAGGACGGCCAGCCAGCGTGGGGCGGTGGTGCGGCGGGCGCGGTGCCATCCGCCCTGCCAGAGGAAGTAGGCCACACCGGCAGCGCCGGCAGCCCAGGAAAACCAGAGCACCGGCCCATCGACAAGCCGGAGGTCTTCGACGAAGTCCACCGGGGCTAGCGCCAGGTGCCGACGCCGATGACCGGCCCGGCCTCCAGCCAGGAGGAAAGTCCGGTATAGGCGTCGAACCTCATAGCGAGCAGGACGTCCTGCCCCTCGTACCGGAGCTCGACGATCACGGCCTCGGGCTGGACTTTGACGAGCTCGGATTCAGTGGGTTTGCGCCGGCCGATCAGCTCAAGCGAACTGCGGCGGAAGGTGTGCTTCGGCCGCATGCTCAGCGAGGCAAGGCGGAACCACTCGAGGTCGTTGTCCTGATAACGACAAACCCCCATCTGCCAGCTGTTTCCAGCCGTGCAAATGGAGGCGTCCACCGTGCCCAGGGCGCGCCGCAGATTGAAGCGGCGCACCCCGGAAAGGCACAGTGCAAATACCAGCAACGCAAAGACCGTTGCCAGGACGATGAACGGAAAAACTGTATCGTTCATCAAGGTCGTGCTAGCGGATCCCCGCAGTAGCCGCGTCGCCCATTTGGGCGTTGTCAGCAACAATGACGACCCGGTTGTTGTCGACGGAGAAGAACCCGCCGTCGACGACTACTGCAATACGGTCCCCGGAGACCGGCTGGATGGCCAGCTCACCTTCGGCCAGAATCGCCAGCAGGGGCGAGTGGCCGGGCAGGATTCCGATTTCACCATCGCTGGTGCGGGCCTTGACCATCGTGGCCGCTCCGGACCACACGAAGTGGTCCGCTGCGACAATCTCAACCTCAAGCTCAGCCATATTACTTGGTCTGTTCCTGGATCTTGGCCCACTGGCGCTCGACGTCATCCAGGCCGCCGACGTTGAAGAACGCCTGCTCTGCAATGTGGTCCAGCTCGCCGTCGCAGATCGCGGTGAAGCCTTCAATGGTGTCCTTGATGGAGACCGTTGAGCCTTCGACGCCGGTGAACTGCTTGGCGGTGTAGGTGTTCTGCGAGAGGAACTGCTGGATACGGCGTGCACGCGACACGACGATCTTGTCCTCTTCAGAGAGCTCGTCAACGCCAAGGATGGCGATGATGTCCTGGAGTTCCTTGTTCTTCTGCAGGATCTGCTTGACGCGGACGGCCGTGTTGTAGTGGGCCAGACCGATGTACTGCGGATCCAGGATGCGGGACGTCGACGTCAGCGGGTCAACGGCCGGGTACAGACCACGGGAAGCGATTTCACGGGAAAGTTCCGTGGTCGCGTCGAGGTGTGCGAAGGTCGTGGCCGGGGCCGGGTCGGTGTAGTCATCTGCGGGAACGTAGATGGCCTGCATCGAGGTGATCGAGTGGCCCTTGGTGGACGTGATGCGCTCCTGGAGGAGGCCCATCTCGTCTGCCAGGTTGGGCTGGTAGCCCACGGCCGACGGCATGCGGCCGAGGAGGGTGGAAACCTCGGAGCCTGCCTGGGTGAAGCGGAAGATGTTGTCGATGAAGAGCAGCACGTCCTGGTTCTGCACATCGCGGAAGTACTCCGCCATTGTGAGCGCAGACAGGGCGACCCTCAACCGCGTTCCCGGCGGCTCATCCATCTGGCCGAAGACAAGGGCGGTGTCCTTGAGGACGCCGGCCTCTTCCATTTCAACCCAGAGGTCGTTGCCTTCACGGGTACGCTCGCCGACACCGGCGAACACCGAGGTGCCACCGAAGTTGCGGGCAACACGGGTGATCATTTCCTGGATCAGCACGGTCTTGCCGACGCCGGCACCACCGAACAGGCCGATCTTGCCACCCTTGATGTACGGGGTGAGAAGGTCGATGACCTTGATGCCGGTTTCCATCATCTCGGTGGAACCCTCAAGCGTCGCGAAGGCGGGAGCCTTGCGGTGGATGGGCCAGCGCTCGGTGATCTCGAGTTCCGACTCAGCCACGTCCAGCGGCTGTCCGAGGACGTTGAAGATGTGTCCCTTGACGACGTCGCCGACAGGAACGGAGATGGGGGCACCCGAGTCCACCACAGCGGTACCGCGGACAAGTCCGTCGGTCGCCTGCAGGGAGATGGCGCGAATGACGTTGTCGCCGAGGTGCAGGGCAACCTCGAACGTGATCGTCTTGGTCTCACCGTTGAGAGTAATCTCGGTGGTGAGTGCGTTGTAAATCGAGGGGATTGCGTCAGCCGGGAATTCGACGTCGACAACCGGGCCAATAACACGTGCAATACGGCCGGTAGCACCGGTCGTCGCGGCTACGTGTTCGGTAGCAGTGGCAGTCATCTCTCTCACTTCACTCAGTAGATGGCGTTGGGGTTAAGTTTACTTTGGTGCAGGTACAGCTGGATCCAAGCCCGGGAGGCTAGGACGCGTTCAACGCGTCGGCACCGGCCACGATTTCGGAAAGCTCCTGCGTAATTTCAGCCTGGCGGGCAGTGTTGCGCAGACGCGTGAACTTCTTGATGAGATCCGTGGCATTGTCGCCGGCGGACTTCATTGCCCGCTGGCGGGCAGCAAGCTCCGAAGCTGCTGCCTGCAGCATCGCGGCGAAGATACGTGATTCGATGTAGCGCGGCAGCAGAGCGTCGAGAACCTGCTCCGTTTCCGGCTCGAATTCGTAGAGCGGCAGGAGGTCCGATTCGGACGCCGCCTGCTCTTCGACAACCTCAAGCGGGAGAAGACGGACAACCGTCGGCTCCTGCGTGACCATGGACTTGAAGCGGGTGTAGACGACGTGGATTTCGTCGACGCCTCCCTCTGCGTAGTCCGTCGCAAAGTCAGCCAGCAATGCCTCGCCGATTTCCTGTGCCGTGGCAAACTCCGGCGCATCCGTGCCGCCGGTCCAGACACGCCCGTAAGGACGGTTCCGGAAGTCGAAGTATGCCTGCGCCTTGCGGCCGACCAGGTACATCTTGACTTCCTTGCCCTCCTCGACGAGCAGCTCGTTGAGGCCTTCCGCCTGCTTGAGCACGCTCGCGGAGTACGAACCTGCAAGGCCACGGTCCGAGGTGATAACCAGGACGGCGGCCCGGCGGATCTGCTCCGGCTCGGTGGTCAGCGGGTGGTCGATTTCGCTCTGGCTTGCGACAGCAGAAACGGCACGCGTGATGGCGTTTGCGTAAGGCAGTGAAGCTGCTACGCGTGCTCGGGCCTTGCCGATGCGCGAGGTAGCGATCAGTTCCATCGCCTTGAAGATCTTGCGCATCGACGTCGTCGAGCTGATCTTCTGGCGGTAGACCCGGATCTGGGCTCCCATACTTATCCTTTCCTAAGATCCCGATGGCCGGGACTGCCGGAACCCGGTGGGGTTTCGGCAGTCCCTGCCAGCGAAACTAGCGCTTCTGCTTGACGATTTTTTCCTGGTCGACCTGTGCCTCGTCGATGGGGGCGTGTTCTTCGTGCCCCGCACCAACCAGGAGGTTGTCTCCCTCGCCGAAGAAGCCCTTCTTGAAGTCCACGATCGCGGTCTTCAGTGCTTCTGCAGTGTCATCGCTCATGACGTTGGTCTGGGCCAGCGTCGTCAGGATGGAGGACTTGTGCTTGAGGTGGTCCAGGAACTCGGTCTCGAAGCGGCTGATGTCCTCAACCGGAACGTCGTCGAGGTACCCGTTGGTGCCGGCCCAGATGGAGACGACCTGGTTCTCAACCGGGAAGGGTGAGTACTGGCCCTGCTTGAGCAGTTCCATCAGGCGCGCACCACGGGTCAGCTGCTGCCGCGATGCGGCGTCGAGGTCCGACGCGAACATTGCGAACGCCTGCATGTCGCGGTACTGGGCCAGTTCCAGCTTCAAGGTACCGGAGACCTTCTTCATGGACTTGACCTGGGCGGCGCCGCCAACGCGGGAAACGGAGACACCCACATCGACAGCCGGACGCTGGTTGGCGTTGAAGAGATCCGACTGCAGGAAGATCTGGCCATCGGTAATGGAGATCACGTTGGTCGGGATGTAGGCGGAGACGTCGTTTGCCTTGGTCTCGATGAGCGGCAGGCCGGTCATCGAACCTGCACCGAGCTCGTCGGAGAGCTTGGCACAACGCTCCAGCAGGCGGGAGTGCAAGTAGAAGACGTCGCCCGGGTAGGCTTCGCGTCCCGGCGGGCGGCGGAGCAGCAGTGACACTGCACGGTAGGCCTCGGCCTGCTTGGAGAGGTCGTCAAACACGATGAGGACGTGCTTGCCGCCGTACATCCAGTGCTGGCCGATCGCCGAACCGGCGTACGGTGCCAGGTACTTGAAGCCTGCGGGGTCGGACGCGGGGGAAGCCACGATGGTCGTGTACTCCAGTGCGCCGTTGTCCTCAAGGGTCTGGCGGACAGCCGCGATCGTCGAAGCCTTCTGGCCGATGGCCACATAGATGCAGCGCACCTGCTTGTTGACATCGCCGGAAGCCCAGTTGGCCTTCTGGTTGATGATCGTGTCGATCGCGATTGCCGACTTGCCGGTCTGGCGGTCACCAATGATCAGCTGACGCTGGCCGCGGCCGATCGGGATCATGGCGTCGATAGCCTTGAGGCCGGTCTGCATCGGTTCGTGGACCGACTTGCGCTGGGTCACGCCGGGCGCCTGGAGTTCCAGTGCACGGGTGGTCTCGGCTTTGATCTCGCCGAGGTCATCAATGGGCTCGCCCAGCGGGTCGACAACGCGGCCGAGGAAGGCGTCGCCCACAGGTACGGACAGAACCTGTCCGGTGCGGTGCACTTCCTGGCCTTCTTCGATTCCGGTGAAGTCACCGAGGATGATGACGCCGATTTCGCGGACGTCGAGGTTCTGGGCGAGGCCCAGCGTGCCGTCTTCGAAGCGAAGCAGCTCGTTCGCCATGACCGAGGGAAGGCCCTCAACACGGGCGATGCCGTCACCTGCGGTTGTTACACGGCCGACCTCTACGCGCTCTGCGTTTCCGGGTTCGTAGGACGCCGCGAACTCGTTCAACGCAATACGGACGTCGTCGGCGTTGATGGTCAATTCGGCCATCTGCAGTCCCTGCTCTCCTGTTTTCGTGATCATCGTTGCTCACGATGACCGGGGTTTCGTTTCGTTTAGTTGTGCTGGTCCGGCTGGTTAGGCAAGCTGGCGGTGAAGCTGGCCCAGGCGGGCGAGGACCGAAGCGTCTACCACTTCGTCACCGACCTGGATCCGGATGCCACCGATCAGTTCCGGGTCAACGTTCGTGTTGATCTTGAGCTCGCGTCCGTAGAGGGCATTCAGCCCCGTCTGCAGGCGGCTGGTCTGCGTCTCCGTCAGGGGACGGGTGACGCTGACCGTTGCAATCCAGCGCTGCTGGCGCTTGGCTGCAAGCTCCGCGAAACGACGGACGAGCTTGGTCACCTTGAGGCCGCGGGGCTGCGAAACTGCCTGTCCGATAAGGACCTTCGCTTCCTCGCTGGCACTGGGTACCAGCTTTTCGGCGAGGACAACCTTTGCGGCCTGGCTCGCCTGCGGCTCGGACACAGCACGCTGTACCTCGTGGTTGGAATCGACAGCCTGGTTGAAGGAGAACAGATCGTTCTCCAGCTCTTCCAGCCCGCTGATACCTGAGGCAGAGACGGCAGACTTGTTCTCAGCAACGGCAATTACCACCGAAGCGGCAAGAGTCTCGAGTGCATCGCCGATATCCCGGGCGGACGCCCAGCGCGAGCTGGCCAGTCCGCTCGTGATTTCCACAGCGTCCGCGGAGACTTTCCCGCCGAAGAGCTGCTTGATAAGCGCCGACTTCTCGTCACCGCTGCGGGACGGGTCAGTCAGGGCGCGGCGCAAGCCAGCCGAGCTGTCCACCGTTCCCAGGATTCCGAAGAGTTCCTTAGCCAACTGCAGCGAGGCGAAAGGAAGCTTGGCTTCCAGCGCCCCCAAGGCCGCGGTGAGCGATTCGCTCGATACACCTGCCATTACTTAGCTGCACCTGCGTTCTGGTTCTCCAGATCTGCCAGGAAGCGGTCAACCACACGGGCCGAGCGCGCGTCGTCCTCGAGGGACTCGCCAACGATGCGGCCTGCCAGCGTAGTGGCCAGCGTGCCAACCTCCGCGCGGAGCGACACAACGGCCGCCTGGCGCTCGGACTGGATGGCCGCGTGAGCCTGCGCCGTGATGCGGGCAGACTCTGCAGCTGCCTTCTCCTTCAGGTCCGCAAGGATCTGGGCGCCTTCGGCACGTGCTTCCTCGCGGATGCGGTTGGCCTCGGCACGGGCATCAGTGAGCTGCTGCTTGTATTCTTCGAGTGCAGCGGAAGCCTCTGCCTGGGCCTTTTCGGCTTTGGCAATGCCGCCCTCAATGGCCTCGGCACGCTCTGCGAAGGTCTTCTCGAACATCGGGACAACGTACTTGACCACGATGTACATGAGGACAGCAAAGCCGGCGATGACGACGCCCATTTCCCAGGGATTGGGAACCAAAGGCGACTGGCCTTCAACGGCGGCTGAGATGATCAGCTGATTCATAATTCACCCGTCCTTTTCTACTCGGTTCTGGATGTTCGCTGAGTTCTAAGAACGACTAGAGAACGAACGCGAAGACCAGGCCGAGGATGGCGAGAGCTTCAGTCAGCGCGAGGCCGAGGAATGCGATCGGCTGGAGCACACGCTGTGCTTCCGGCTGGCGTGCGACGCCGTTGATGTAAGCGGCGAAGACGAGACCAACACCGATACCACCGCCGATTGCGGACAGACCGTAACCTACGAGGTTGAGATTGCCGTTCATATTTCTTCCTTTCAAGATGCCGTCTGTGCGGCAGGTTGTTTGGGTTGCTTCATCCCACGAGGGGAAGTTTGTGGGTGCCTAGTGGCTGTCCGCGTGAAGTGCGCCTTCGATGTAGATGGCGGTCAGCAGGGTAAACACATAGGCCTGCAGGACCATGATCAGCGCTTCCAGCATGTACATGGCAATGGCGCCGCCAAGGACAAGGATCGACGTGCCCTTCAGCAGGAGGTTCTCCTGCGTGACCAGGTACTCAATGCCGGAACCGGCGATCATCACGATCAGGTGGCCGGCCAGCATGGTCGCGAACAGACGGAGGCTGTGCGTGACCGGGCGGACCAGGAAGTTGGAAATGATCTCGATCGGAATCACAATCGGAAGAATGTAGCCCGGGACTCCGGTGGGCACGGTGGCCAGCTTGAAGTACTTCAGGCCGTTCTTCTTGACGCCGATGACGATCCAGGTGACGTACACGATCGCGGCCATCACGTAGGCGCCGCCGACATGCGAGAAGGTGGGGAGCTGGATCACCGGAATGGCGCCGTAGATGTTGTTCACCAGGATGAAGAAGAACAGGCTAAACAGCAGCGGGACGTACTTCATGAAGTCTTTGCCGCCGATGATGTCCTTGGCGATGCCGTTGCGGACGAAGCCGTATGCGGCTTCACCTGCAAACTGCAGCCTGCCGGGGACGAGCTGACCCTTGCGGGCAGCCATCAGAAAGAATGTGGCGATAATAACGACCGAAAGGATAACCAGCAGCATCTGCTTGGAGAATCCTTCGGCCGCCCCCCACGGCAGGATTGCCGGCAGGTGCATTTCTTCAATTCCAGGAGGCGTAAAAGGTCCTGAATCTTGGGCCGGGAGCGCAAGCGCGATCAACGCGTTTCCTCTCTGCAGTGTCCATCATTGGGCGTTGGTCGGGGAAAGTCGACGTTGTTGTCCGGCTTTCCCCCTGTGAAATTATTTGGCATTACTGATCCTCGTCCTTGGACGGGCCACGTGCAGCAGTGTCCCCGCCAGCCGAATTACCCGAACTGGTGAGGCCGTGCATATGAGAAAGATAGAACCCTCCCGCGGCTCCAAGCAGGGCGCCTGCGAGCACAATCCAGCGGGTTCCCCACAGATTATCCAGACCCCACCCTATCAAACTCCAGACCATGATTCCGCCAACAATGTAGCTGAAGACGGCGATCCCGGCGTTGTATCCGCCGTCGCGTCCGTTGTCCGAAACACCGGGGGCACCGGCGGTTCTTTTAGGGGTAACGGGCTTGTCCGTGTGGCGCTCTTTGCGGCTAAACATCGGTGCCGCCTTCCGGGGTCTCGGGGTCGTTGTAGATCTGCAGCCGCGCGGTGCTGAAACCGTAGATCTCGGCCGCCTGCCAGAGGACCACAGTCACGACGGCGCCTGCCAGGAACCAGCCCCGGGACAGCCAGTCAGGGGTACCGATGGCGAAAAGCACCACGGCAAATCCGACCACCTTGATGAAGTAGGTTGCGGCGAAGAGACCGATGGCGCCCGACGGGTTGTTACGTCCCGCGAAGTGGCCGATCACCAGGCTGATGGCGAAGAAGGCCACAACAAGGGCGCCGCCGAAGATCCAGGAGAGAGCAGCGGCCGTACCGGAAATGAGCAGAGCCACCAGGGCTACCAGCAGCAGCGCGCCGCCGCTGACGGCCGAACATATCCCCAGTAAGCGCAGCCACAGGGACTTTGTGGGACCGGAGACACCAACGGGTCCGTTGCCGGACAGGGGCCCGGAATCGGCGTTGGAGGTCATGGGATCCCAATCGTCGTGGGTGCGGGTGCTGGTCAGAAGTCGCGGCGTCAACCCGCACCTGAATTCTACACGAGATAGAACACGGCGCTGGCCGGTTGCGCGCCTGGGTGCCGGTGTGCAGCCTAGGATACGGGCGCCCGGGTGACTTTGTGACGCCGCCGGAAGTGCCGGATCAGGTCCGGGGACGCCAGGTAGAGCGCCAGCACGCCGAGGCTTCCGGCGACGCAGAGCACCACAGTGGGCAGGGCTGCCGTGGCGGCGATGAATCCAAGAACGATCACGGCTGCCGTGCACGCTGCGACGGTGCCGGCCGACTGCAGGTGCGAGAAGCCGACGTCGGTCAGCCGCTGGTAGACGTGCTCGCGGTGGGAGGCGTACCAGCGTTCGCCCGCGTTGATCCTGCGCAGCAGGGTATAGCCGGTGTCGGCAACGTAGACCAGGATCGGTGAGAGGACGTATTCAACATAGACACCGCTCAGGAACCCTGCCACCGCGAGGGCCGCCACCGAGGCGCCGAGCAGGTAGCTGCCGACGTCGCCCAGGAAAACGGAGCCCCTGGACAGGTTCCACGGCAGGAAGCCCAGAAAGGCCATGGCCAGCACGGCACCTCCCGCAGTGAGCCACGGCTGGTCGGCCAGCACTCCGGCGACCGCGTACGCGGCACCCGCGAGGACTCCGTGGAAACTGGAAATACCGTTGACGCCGTCCATGAAGTTGGCAATGTTGATGTTGGCCGCAATCGCCAGCGCGGCAAGCGGCAGCCACCAGAAGGACTGGCCGGTGAGGACGATCAGCGCCGCGGAACCGGCGGCACCGATCCCCAGCTGCGCGGCGGCGCGGCCACGGATGGACAGACCCCGGAGATCTTCGATCCAGCCGACGGCCGCGCTCGCGACGATGACCGCAAGGACCACGGCGAAGACTGACCGGTCCACCGTCACCGCCCCCAGGAGGACGGCGGCCACGTATCCGACGGCGGTGGCAACCGACACGGCCACCCCCATGCCGCGAATGGTGGTCCGGCCGTGGGAGGACCTGGCCGACGGAACATCGACCACACCCATCTTGACCAGCCACGGCTTGACGGCAAAGGGAAGCAGGACGCTCGCGAGCAGGGTGACGCCGGCAGTGAGGAGGACGGGCATCATGACGCTGCCCTGATGCTCTCGCCCGGTTCATCGGCTTCGTCGTCGGGGATGGACGCGATATCGATCCCCTGTTCGGCCTCGCAGCGGGCCAGCCAGACATCGAGGTTCAGCCCGGCCGGGTCCTGTTCGTGGGCCCGCGTGTGCGAAATTTTGGGGTGGAGGGGCCGTTCGTCGAGCTCACCGGTTCCGACGAGCTCCTCGTGGAGCTTCTCGCCGGGCCGCAGCCCGGTGTAGACGATCTCGACCTTCTTGCCGGACATCGCGATCATACGCTGGGCGACGTCAAGGATCTTGACCGGCTCCCCCATGTCCAGGATCATGACTTCGCCGCCGCGGCCGATCGCGCCGGCCTGGATGACCAGCTGGCACGCCTCCGGGATCGTCATGAAGAACCGCGTGACCTCGGGGTCGGTGACCGTGACCGGACCGCCAACCCGGATCTGTTCCGTGAAGAGCGGCAGCATCGACCCGCGGCTGCCCATCACGTTGCCGAACCGGACGGAGACGAATTTCCGGCCGGTGTGGACTGCCATCCAGGCGGCGAGCTTTTCGGCGACGCGCTTGGAGTGGCCCAGCGCCGTCGTCGGGTTTGCTGCCTTGTCTGTGGAGATGTTCACGAAATGTGAAACGCCCGTGCGCTCGGCGGCACGCAGTACGTTGAGGGTGCCCAGGACGTTCGTCTTCCAGGCTTCGATCGGATACTGCTGCAGCAGCGGCGCGTGTTTGAGGGCTGCCGCGTGGAACACCACCTCAGGTCGGCGGTCCGCGAAGATCTCCTGGAGAGCTGCTGCGTCGCGGATGCTGGCCAGCACGGTGTCGCGCCCCGCGAGTAGCCCCCGGCCGGTGATGGAGATCTGGGTGTGCTGGAGGCCGGTCTCGTCATGGTCGAGCATGATCAGTTCCGCGGGAGAGAACTGGACGATCTGCCGGCACAGCTCCGAACCGATGGAGCCGCCAGCCCCTGTGACCAGGACGCGCTTGCCCTTGATGTAGCCGGCAATCTCATCGACCTTGATGTCGACCGGGCGCCGGCCGATCAGGTCCTCGACCGCCACATCGCGGAAATCGGAGAAGCCCTGGGGCGCGCCGCCGCCGAGCATGTCCCGCAGCGGGGGCAGGACCAGCACCCTGACATTCATCCCGGCGACGGCGTCGGAAATCCGCCGGACCACGGAAGCCTCGACACTGGCGAAGGCCAGCACCAGCACCGTGGCGCGGGTACGCCGGATGATGGCCGGCAGGTCGTCGCCCCGGCCAAGGACCTGGACCCCGGTGAGCCGCAGGTGCTTCTTGGTCGGATCGTCGTCGATCAGCCCAACCGGGAAATACGGCGAGTCTGCGTCCTGCAGCATGCGCGTCAGCAGGGAGTTGCCGAGGAAGCCGGCGCCGTAGATCAGGGTGTTCTGGGCGCCGTCGCCGGGACGGTTCTTGCCCTCGACATAGAGCCTTTTGGCGTACCGGGCAGCTCCCATAAAGAGGCAGGCGAACGGGAAGGCGATGAGTCCGACGCTGCGGCCGATCCCGATGGCCTCATAGAGCACCAGCAGGCTCACCGTGATGGAGGCGGCCGCAATCACGGTGACGATGACGAGGGCCTTGGCCTCCTGGAAGCTGCCGAAGGGATACCTGCCGCGGTACAGTCCCAGTCCATAGCCGGCCACGGCCTGCACCACGATGGCAATGGCCATGATGACCATGGCGCTGACAAGCTGTTCTTCCCGGATGCCCATTTCGTAGCGCAGCAGCAGGGCCAGGACGATCGCCACGACCCACGACATCGAGTCGAGGATGAGCTGGATCCAGATCCAGATCGGAGGCTTCTTCTCGTCCAGTGCGCCAGGTTCGTGCGCTTCAGATTTCGTAGTCAACAGAGATTGCAACCGACTTCCACTACCACGGCGGCCATGCGCCTGTTTCAAAAATTGCCAGCCGTACAACGGCCGGACAGTACCCGGGTCTCCCTCGATACTAATCGCTACCGCGCGGGAAACCGGGGTCCTTACGGGTCCCGGGGGGCTGGTTCACCCGGATTCCTAACTGATTCAGCCCTGTTCCGGGGCCGCCGCAGCGGGCACCGGCGGCATCGGTTCCCAGCTGCGGTCGGCGAGGATTCCGCGCGATTCGCGCCATCCCTGCCACAAGGCACCGGCCCCTTTGATGCTGCGTTCAACCAGCACCAGGCGCACGATTTCCTTCAAATATGTCAGCGCGGTCCCGGCACCGAATCCGAGCCGGTTAAACTTGCCATGGACACGCAGGTACTGCGCCACATGGCCCCGGTTCCGCATCACGTAGCGGCGGCTCAGGTCGGAAGAATCGTTGAGGTGGCGCACGCCGAGGTCCACCTGGCGCTGGGCCCGGACCTTCTTGATGACAAAGGCGTTCACGTAAACCACCGGCGTCTGCTGCGCCGCCAGCCACCCGTAGATGAGGTCATCCCAGGTGATGAAGAACCGGGGGTCCGGCAACCCGATGTCCCGGGCCAGCGATGCCTTGATCAGCATCCCCTCGAAATTTCCCACGTTGGTGGGAAAAACGTCGGACGTGCGGAAGACATCGCCAGCAACAGGCAGGAAAACGCCGAGTGCCTCGACAAAATGGTGCTGCCAGAAGAACGGCTTGCCGGCGGCGTCGTAGCGGCGGCCGATCATGCACGAGTAGTCGGGCGTGAACTTCTCCAGCGCCTCGACCGCCCCCGGGAGCACCTCGACGTCGTCGTCCATCAGCCACAGCCACTCGGCGCCGGCACCGAGGGCAAGCTCGACGCCGCGGGAGAAGCCGCCGGCGCCGCCGATATTAGAGGACAGCCGTTCGTACTGGATCGGCGGCCCGCCCGCAGCCATGGCGCGGGAGACAACCTCGGCGGTGTGGTCGCTGCTGGCGTTGTCCACCACGACGATCCGGTCCGGCCTCGTGGTCAGGCGGCTGAAGGATTCGAGCAGGTTCTGCAGGAAATCGGCACGGTTGTAGGTGACGACGACGGCAAACAGGTTCTTCACGCCGGCCTAGCTGTTGGCGGACATCAGTTGGGCGGGCGAGCCGAAGCCCTTTCCGCGGAAACCCGTGGAGTAGGCGCGGAACCAGTGCGCGAGGCCCTTGAGGTCGCCGGTCTTCAGGAAGTAGTACGGGAAGCCGACAATGTCCGCGCCGAACCAGCGCAGGTTCCGGTACTTGCGGGTGAGGTAGCCGCGGTTGCGGAAGTAGCAGTACCGTTTGAAGTCGCCCTCGGGAATGACGGGGGTGATGAAGCCGCCGAAGACCGGCTTCATTTCGGTCCAGGTGGCGGGGTGCCGGACCGCGACCGTGGCCAGGGTGCCGTACTTGAGGCCGGCCTTCTTGACCCGCGACAGGAAGTCGACTTCATCGCCGCGGATGAAGAACTTCACGTCGGGGATGCCGATCTTGTAGAAGACCTCCGTGCGGATCAGTGCGCCGTTGAAGAAGTGCACCATGTCCGGAAGGTAGCCCATCGGCGCCAGCCGGGAGCGGTCATTGGTCAACAGTCCGTTGATCCGGAAGTTGAACGAGAGCCGGTTGGGGTCTGCCGTGGCGGCAACCAGCGGGCTGACGATGTCCAGCTGGTGCTCCTCGGCGGTCTTGAGCAGCTTGGCGAGGCAGCTCGCGTCCTCGGGGTGGCCGTCGTCGTCCATCATCCAGATCCACTCCGCGCCGCTGGCCATCGCAGCCAGGATCGCGTAGGCGAATCCCCCGGCGCCGCCGAGGTTCGCCTCCGAGCGCAGGTAGTTGATGTTGTCCCCGCCGGCGTTGACCACCGCGGTCGCCGGGACGGTACCCGAGTCCACGAGTGCGATTGAATGGATCGGGGCAGTCTGTCCGGCCAGCCCCTTGAGGAGGAGGGTGAGTTCCTCATGGCGGTCAAAGGTTACTGCCGCGACGGCGACTTTGGGCTGCATGTCAGTTCCTCGGGGAATCATCGGGGGCGGCTGCGCTGCTCTCAGGGCTGGTGCCTGTTGGGGTGTCGGCAGTTTGTTCAGGGGTTTGCGGGGTTTCGACGGCGGCCGGTTCCTCGCCGACGCCGAGCACATCCGGGACGACCTCACGGAGCCGCTCCAGGCTGATGGCGCCCTGGCGGACCACCCGCAGCGGCACGGCGGTGGCATCAACGATGGTGGACGGCAGCGCTTCGGCGCCCTCGGACGGACGGAGCCCGCCTTCGAGGTAGACCTCCACGGACTCGGCAAGCTGGGCTTCGGCCTCGGCGGCGGTCTGCGCGGCCGCCTGCCCCGTGCGGTTCGCCGAGGACACGGCCAGCGGCCCGGTCAGCGTCAGCAGGTCCTGGGCGACGTCGTCGGCCGGGATCCGCAGGGCGACGGTGCCCTTGGTGTCGCCGAGATCCCAGTCCAGGGACGGCTGGGCGTGCAGGATAAGGGTGAGTCCGCCGGGCCAGAATGCCTCGGCCAGGCGCCTGGCCTCGGCCGGAACATCCGTGGCCAGTCCGTCCAGGGCATTGAGCCTGGGGATGAGCACGGGCGGCGGCATCTTGCGGCTGCGGCCCTTCGAGGCCAGCAACAAGGTCACGGCGAGGGGGGAGAACGCATCGGCGGCGATCCCGTAGACGGTGTCCGTCGGGAAGACCACACACTTGTGCTCCCGGATGGCCCGCTGGGCGTGTTCAAGTCCTGCAGCGCGTTGCCCGGCTGCCGTGCAATCGTAGCTAGTCGTCACTGGCCTATTCTTTCATCACAGAGAGTGTTGCCCGGTTACCGTCAGGCAGCCGGGTCGGCGAGGACGGCGCTGGTGGCCCGGTCCCTGCCGTTAAGGTCACGATGGGTGGCCACCCCGGTCCAGAGCCCGGAGCGCTCCAGCATTGATGCGATCCAGCCGGCCTGGACTTCGGCGTGTTCCATTACGAAGTAGCCGCCGGGGACCAGCAGCCTGGCGGCGGAGGCCGCCGCCGCCGTCGGCAGCTCCATGCCGTCCGCTCCCCCGCCGTACAGCGCCTCGGGAGGATCGTGCAGGGCCACTTCGGGTTCGTTGGGGACAGCTTCGGCGGGGATGTACGGCGGGTTGGAGACGACGACGTCGAAGGTGCCATTGTGTTCGGGCAGCGCGTCGCGGAGATCACCCCGGATGAGGTGGACGCCAAGGGAAGCCAAGTTCTTCGCCGCCCAGGCATGGGCGAATTCGCTGTACTCCACCGCATGGACTTCCGCGCCGGGGACCTCGTGCGCGATCGAGCCCGCGATGGCGCCGGAACCGGTGCCAAGGTCCACGACTTTGGGGCGCGCCAGGCCCTGCAGGCGCTTCCGGTCGCCAAGCCAGTCAATCACCAGCTGCACCACGGATTCGGTTTCCGGGCGGGGAATGAACACCCCCGGCCCGACCGCCAGTTCCAGGTAACGGAAGTGCGCGACACCGGTGATGTGCTGCAGCGGAATACGCTGGGCACGCTCGGCGATGAGCTCCTCGTAGCCGTCCGGTGCTGGGGTGTCCCCCAGCATCAGGGCGCGGAGCCGGCCGAGCCCGACGCCGAGCAGGTGCTCCGCGAGGAGTTCAGCGTCGGCCCTCGGGCTCGGGACGCCCGCCGCGGCCAGGACGGCAGTTGCCTCGCGGACCGCGTCCGCGAGGCTCAGCGAAGTTCGTTCTGTCATCAAAGCGCGGTCCGGACTAGTCGCCGATAGCGTCGAGGCGGGCCTGTTCGTCCATCTCGATGGCCGACTGGATGACCGGCTCCAGGTCGCCGTTCATGACCTGGTCCAGGTTGTAGGCCTTGTAGCCGGTGCGGTGGTCCGCGATCCGGTTTTCCGGGTAGTTGTAGGTCCGGATGCGCTCCGAGCGGTCCATGGTGCGGATCTGCGACTTGCGCTGGGCGGAGTTCTCGGCGTCGATCTGTTCCTGCTGGTGCGCCAGGATGCGGGCGCGCAGGACGCGCATGCCCGCCTCACGGTTCTGCAGCTGCGACTTCTCGTTCTGCATGGCCACCACGATGCCGGTGGGAAGGTGGGTGATCCGGACGGCGGAGTCGGTGGTGTTCACGGACTGGCCGCCGGGGCCGGAGGAACGGTAGACGTCGATCTTGAGATCGTTCTGGCTGATTTCGAGTTCTTCGGGCTCGTCCACTTCCGGAAGCACCAGCACGCCGGCAGCCGAGGTGTGGATGCGGCCCTGGGATTCCGTCACGGGTACGCGCTGCACGCGGTGCACGCCGCCCTCGAACTTGAGCCGCGCGTAGACGCCCTCGGCCGGATCGTTCGAGTTGCCCTTGATGGCAACCTGGACGTCCTTGTAGCCGCCGAGGTCCGATTCATTGGCGGAAATCATCTCGGTCTTCCAGCCGCGGGATTCCGCGTACCGGGTGTACATCCGCAGCAGGTCCGCCGCGAACAGGGCAGCCTCGTCGCCGCCTTCACCACCCTTGACCTCGAGGATCACGTTGCGGGCGTCGTCCGGGTCCCGCGGGATCAGGAGACGGCGAAGCTTGGCCGCAGCCGTCTCCAGCGCAGCCTCCAGCACAGGCACCTCCGCAGCAAACTCCGGGTCCTCGTCCGCCATTTCCTTGGCCGCGGCAAGGTCATCCTGGATGCCGTGCCAGGCATGGTAAGCCTCGACAATGCCGTTCAGCTGGGCAGACCGCCGCCCCAGCTTCCGGGCAAGCTTCTGGTCAGCATAAACAGCAGGATCCCCTAGCTGCGCCTGGATGGCATCATGCTCATCCAACAGGCCCTGTACGGACTCAAACATTTTCACAAACCTCTTTCGACTTGGAACCAAGTCTAGTTACGACATCAAAACTGGACCGCGGCTGGCGACTTAACGACGAAGCCGCACGGATTTTCCGCCCCGGGAGTCGCTTCGGGCCTGCCGGAGCCGGGTGGCGTGCGATCGGAGATCGCGAGCCACCCGGCGGAGGGGCGGGGGCGGAAAATCCGTGCGGCGTTAGCGCGCGGGACCGCCAGAATCTAGCGGTTGGAGCAGCTACTTGTCGTTATCGGACTTCGCACCAAGCGTCGTCTTCTGCACCTGCATGAGGAACTCGACGTTGCTCTGGGTCTCCCGGATCTTGTTGGTCAGCAGTTCAAGGCTCTGCTGCGTTTCGAGTCCGGAAAGGACACGGCGCAGCTTCCACATGATCTTGACTTCCTCGGGGGACAGCAGGTTTTCCTCACGGCGGGTACCGGACGCGTTGACGTCCACGGCCGGGAAGATACGCTTGTCCGCGAGCTGGCGGGACAGGCGCAATTCCATGTTGCCGGTGCCCTTGAACTCTTCGAAGATGACCTCGTCCATCTTGGAGCCGGTCTCGACGAGAGCGGTGGCCAGGATGGTGAGCGAGCCACCGTTTTCGATGTTGCGGGCTGCACCGAAGAAGCGCTTCGGCGGGTACAGCGCAGCGGAGTCGACGCCACCGGAGAGGATACGGCCGGAAGCCGGGGCTGCCAGGTTGTAGGCACGGCCCAGGCGGGTCATCGAGTCAAGGAGGACCACAACGTCCATGCCCATTTCCACGAGGCGCTTGGCACGCTCGATGGAGAGTTCGGCCACGGTGGTGTGGTCATCGGCGGGACGGTCGAAGGTGGAGGCAATGACCTCGCCCTTGACGGTGCGCTGCATGTCCGTGACTTCTTCGGGGCGTTCGTCAACAAGCACCATCATGAGGTGGACCTCAGGATTGTTGGTGGTGATGGCGTTGGCGATGGACTGCAGGATGAGCGTCTTGCCGGCCTTCGGCGGCGAAACGATCAGGCCGCGCTGGCCCTTGCCGATCGGGGCGACCAGGTCGATGACGCGGGGGCCGATCTTCTTGGGGTCCGTCTCGAGGCGCAGGCGCTCGGAGGGGTACAGCGGAACGAGCTTCGCGAATTCAACGCGGTCCTTGAGTTCCTCGGGGGTCTTGCCGTTGACCGAGGTGACGCGGACCAGGGCGTTGAACTTCTGGCGGGCGGTCTGCTGCTGCTGATTTCCCTGCTGGGCCTCGCCTTCACGCGGTGCACGGATGGCACCGACGACGGCGTCGCCCTTGCGCAGGTTGTACTTCTTGACCTGGGCGAGGGACACGTACACGTCGTTCGGGCCCGGCAGGTAACCGGAGGTGCGGATAAACGCGTAGTTCTCCAGCACGTCCAGGATGCCGGCGACGGGCAGCAGGACGTCGTCCTCGGTGACCTCGACGTCGTCGACGTCCGGTCCCTGGGCGCGTCCACGACGGCGGTCGTTGCGGTCGCGGAAGCGGTCGTTGCGCGCGCTGTCGCGGCTGTCCTGCCCGCCGGAGCGGTCCGGACGGTCATTGCGGTCGTTGCGGTCGCGCCGGTTCCGGCGGTTCCGGCGGCTGCCGCCGTCGCTGTCGTCAGCGTCGCGGGTGTTGTCGCGGGTGTCGCGGCTTCCCGCGGCCTCGTCGCGGCCGCCACGGGTGCGGGTGTTCTCACGGCGCTGGCCGTCTTCGCTGCCCTGCTCGGCCTGGCGCTGATCGCCGCGCTGCTCCGAACGCTGTTCGGGCTGGCGCTGCTCGGCCGGGGCCTCGACGGCGGGTGCAGCCTGGGCTGCGCCCTGGGCAGTGCCTTGACCTGTGGCCTGAGCTGTGGCCTGTTCGGCTGCTTCACCGCGGCGGCGGTTGCGGGTGCGGGGCTGGCGGGTGCGTTCGCCGCCTTCAGCCGAAGCGGCAGAAACTGCCTCGGCGGGAGCGGACTGGGCAGTGCCGGACTCGGCGGAAGCTGCCGGGGCCTCTACTGCCGGAGCGGCTGCGGCCGGCGCCTCGGCGGCGGGGGTCGTGATGACACCGTCGCTGCCCGCGCGGCGGCTGCGGCCACGTCCACGGGCACGCGGGTTTTCCTGGGCCGGAGCCTCGGACTCGGTGGCGGCAGCAGCCGGTGCAACAGCCGGAGCCGCGGACTGGGAGACGGTGCCGTTGTCGGTCGCCTTCTCAGCAGCGCGGGCCGGAGCCTTGCTCACGGGAGTACCGGCGCGGTGGGCGGAAATGGCAGAGACAAGGTCGCCCTTCCGCATCCGGGAACCGCCGGAAATCCCCAGCTGGCTGGCAAGAGCCTGGAGCTGGGCGAGCTTGAGGCCGGCAAGGCCACTGCTCTTGGCGGGTGCTGCCGTTGACGATCCGGCAGCAGAAGATGATGTTTCCACAGCTGAAGACAGCTCAGTGGTTTCGGTCACGAAGGATCCTTCCCCCTCGACGGCGTCCAGGCTAGGAGCTGGACGCGATGATTTGATCTGGGCTGCAGTTCAGAGATGCAGCCGGGATTTCGGCCTTGCCGGATGGATATTGGCCGGCACGGCCGGATAATGCAACGCCTGGCGCGTTCCGGACAAAGAAGGAACGGCGGGCTGACTTTTCAGGGGTGCAGAGATTTTTTTCTGCGAATTCCTGCGTCAGACCGAAAGCAGGTGGCACCGGAAAATATTGCGCAGTGAAAGATGAGAGAGAGGCAACTAGGCCAACATCGCGGTCTTTTGAACGGTAAATGAAATACCGCCTGCGTGGTTACCGCCGGTGCACTTCCACTTTAGCACCTTCAACGTCCACAGCCAGCTTCATCACACGCCAGCCCACGTCCGGCGTGTTGCCGGACGTGAAGGCGCCGATGAACTCCGCGGCGGCTTCCGCCTGGGCCTCTCCGTTGGCCAGGACAAGCACGGTGGGGCCGGCCCCTGAGACGACGGCGGCGAAGCCTGCCCGTCGCAGGGCCGAGATCAGGTCCGCGCTGGGCCGCATCGCATCCGCGCGGTAGCTCTGGTGCAGGTAGTCCTCGGTGCCGGCGAGCAGGAGTTCCGGCTTCTGCGTGAGCGCAAGGATCAGCAGGGCCGCACGTCCCGAGTTCATGGCCGCGGCGTGGTGGCCCACCGAGGCGGGCAGCAGCGCACGTGCGGCTTGGGTGGACAGTTCAAAGTCCGGCACGGCGACCACGGGAATGACCGTGGAGGCGACAGTCGCGCACGTGCTGCTGTACTGGTCACTGTCCTGCCAGGACAAGGCCAGTCCGCCGAAAATAGCCGGTGCGACGTTGTCCGGGTGGCCTTCCATCTCGCTTGTGAGCTGCAGGACCCAGTCCTTGCCCCGGCGCGACGCTACGGGGACCAGGGCATTGGCGGCGGTTACCGCGGCAACGACGGCGCAGGCCGAGGAGCCGAGCCCGCGGCCGTGCGGATTGACATTGTCTGCCGTGATCCTCAGGCCGTCGTGCCGGAAGCCCAGGCGGTGCAGCGCCTCCGTGATGGCCTTGACCACCAGGTGGCTGGCATCGCGGGGAAGGGATTCCGCACCTTCCCCGCTGAGTTCGAATTCCAGCTCGCCGCTGTCCAGGGTTTCCACCGTCAGGGTGTCGAACAGCGTCAGCGCCAGGCCGAGGCTGTCGTAGCCGGGGCCAAGGTTCGCGCTCGTCGCCGGCACGCGGACCGTCACGAGCTGACCGGCCGGAACCGCCGGCGTGTCGGCGGCGGACTCGGCCGGGACGGTGAGGGTGGTTTCCACGGTTACTTTTCTTCCAGTCCCAGGGCCGTCGCCACGGTCACCACGTCATTGGAGACCTTGACGGGCTGCACTTCGCTGCCGTCCTCGGTGCGGAGTGCCCACTGCGGATCCTTGAGGCCGTGGCCGGTGACCGTGATGACGATCGTCTTGCCGGCCGGAACTTCGCCGGCCGCATGCTTCTTGATCAGGCCGGCCACGCCGGCGGCGGAGCCCGGTTCGACGAAGACGCCTTCACGGGCGGACAGCCAGCGGTGGGCGGACAGGATTTCCTCATCAGTGACGGCTTCGATCACGCCGCCGGACTCGTCGCGGGCTGCGATGGCGGAGTCCCACGATGCGGGGTTGCCGATCCGGATGGCGGTCGCGATCGTGTCGGGCTCCGTGATGGGGTGGCCCGCGACGAACGGTGCCGCACCGGCGGCCTGGAAGCCCCACATGACCGGGGTCCTGGTGGACACTGCGGGCAGTGTGCCGGCGGTGGCGGACTCGAAGGGCGCGCAGTATTCCTTGTAGCCCTTCCAGTACGCGGTGATGTTGCCCGCGTTGCCAACCGGGAGCACATGGAAGTCCGGGGCGTCGCCGAGCCAGTCGACCACTTCGAACGCTCCGGTCTTCTGGCCCTCGATCCGGGCCGGGTTGACGGAGTTGACCAGGAACACCGGGTAGGACTCCCCCAGCTTGCGGGCGATGTCGAGGCAGTCGTCGAAGTTGCCGTCGACCTGCAGCAGGGTGGCGCCGTGCGCGATCGCCTGGCTCAGCTTGCCCATCGAGATCTTTCCTTCGGGCACCAGCACCACGCATTTCAGGCCGGCTGCAGTGGCATATGCGGCAGCGGAGGCGGAGGTGTTGCCCGTGGAGGCGCACACTACGGCCTTGGCGCCGGCGGCGACTGCGGCCGTCATGGCCATGGTCATGCCGCGGTCTTTGAAGGAGCCGGTCGGGTTCATGCCCTCGACCTTGAGGTAGACATCACTGCCGGTGAGCGCGGACAGCTGCTGCGCGTAAACGAGCGGGGTGCCGCCCTCCCCCAGGGTGATGACCTTTGTTGCCTCGGTGACGGGCAGACGTTCAGCGTATTCGCGGATGACGCCGCGCCATTGGTGAGCCACTTAGACTCCTTCTACCCGGAGTACGGATGTAACGGAATTGATGACGTCCAGGCCCTTGACGGCCTCGACGGTGGCTGCCAGTGCAGCCTCGCTTGCGCGGTGGGTGACAATCCGGAGTTCCGCCGATTCGACGTTGGAATCAGCATCGCGGTGGATGGTCTGCCGCATGATTTCAATGGAGACGCCGTGCTCGGCGAAGAGCCGGGCGATCTTGGCGAGCACACCGGGCTGGTCCGCGACGTCGAGTCCAATGTAGTAGCTGGTGACCGCGGCAGTGATGGGAAGTGCGGACACCTGGCCTGTCGTGGTCTCAGCGCGGCCCGGGCCGCCCAGGACGATGCTGCGGGCAGCGGAGATGAGGTCGCCCATCACGGCGGACGCGGTCGGTTTGCCGCCGGCGCCCTGGCCATAGAACATCAGCTCGCCGGCGTTTTCCGCCTCGATGAAGACGGCGTTGAACGCGCCGCGCACGGCAGCCAGCGGGTGTTCGCGCGGCAGCAGGGTCGGGTGCACGCGGACGGAGACTCCGGTGCCGGCGTCGCCTTCCGTGCCTGTTCCCGTGCCTGTGGCCCCCAGCTTTTCGGCGATTGCCAGCAGCTTGATGACGAAGCCTGCGTCCTTCGCTGCGGCGATGTCCGCGGCAGTGACGGCGCTGATGCCTTCGCAGTACACATCGTCCAGGGAGAAACGGGTGTGGAAGGACAGGGAGGCAAGGATCGCGGCCTTGGACGCGGCGTCGTAACCCTCGACGTCGGCGGTGGGGTCGGCTTCCGCGTAGCCAAGGCGCTGGGCCTCGGCCAGGGCGTCGGCGAACTGCGCCCCGGTGGAATCCATCTGGTCCAGGATGAAGTTGGTGGTGCCGTTGACGATGCCGAGCACCCGGGTGATCCGGTCCCCGGAGAGACTGTCCCGGATGGGCCGCAGGATGGGGATCGCGCCGGCGACGGCGGCCTCGTAGGACAGCTGGACGCCGGCCTTGTCCGCTTCCTCGTGCAGGGTCGGGCCGTCTTTGGCGACGAGCGCCTTGTTGCCGGTGACCACGCAGGCGCCGTTGCGGATGGCGGTCAGGATCAGGGTCCGGGCGGGTTCGATGCCGCCCATCAGCTCGATCACCAGGTCCGCGTCCTTGACCAGGGTCTCGGCGTCGGTGGTGAACAGCGCGCGCGGCAGTTCGACCTCCCGGGGGGCGTCGAGGTTGCGCACGGCGATGCCGACCAGCTCCAGGTGGGCGCCGGCACGCGATGCCAGCATGTCGGCGTCGTCAAGGAGAATCCGCGCAACCTGGGCCCCGACGTTGCCACAGCCCAGCAGGGCTACTTTCAGGGTTCGCAATTCGGTCATTCAGACTCCCATGTCGCGGTTGAGCAGATCTTCTTCGGTTTCCCCGCGGACAATCAGCCGGGCAGATCCATCGCGCACAGCGACAACGCCCGGCCGGGCCAGATAGTTGTAGTTGCTTGACAGGGCCCAGCAGTAGGCGCCGGTCCCCGGTACAGCGAGCAGATCACCGGCTGCCACGTCCTCGGGCAGATATACATCTCTAACAACTATGTCGCCGCTCTCGCAATGTTTGCCCACTACTCGGGACAGCTGCGGGGCCGCGGCCGACGCCCGTGAGGCCAGAATTGCCGAGTAATCCGCGTCGTACAGCACCGGACGGGGGTTATCGCTCATCCCGCCGTCCACTGACACATACCGGCGCGGGTACGTAACGTTTTTGCCGGCTCCGCCTGCTTCGCCGGCGCCCGGAGCATCGACCCGGACCGTCTTCAACGTGCCCACCTCGTAGAGCGTGAAGGTGGTGCTGCCGACGATCGCCCGGCCCGGTTCGATCGAAATCCGCGGGGCGGAAATGCCCAGCTCCGCGCATTTCGTGCGGACGACGGCGGCCATCGCCTGGGCGATTTCGGCGGCCGGCCGCGGGGTGTCCACGGGCGTGTAGGCGATGCCGTAGCCACCGCCGAGGTCCAGTTCGGGGAGCACAATCGAGTACTTGGCCTGCATCGCGGCGAGGAAGTCCAGCAGCTTCTCTGCGGCAAGGGCGAAGCCGTCCGGCTCGAAGATCTGCGAACCGATGTGGCAGTGCAGGCCCAGCAGTTCAATGCCGGGGTAGGCAGACGCCGCGGCCACGGCCTCCTCGGCCGCTGACAGCCCGGCCTGCTCGGTGGAGTCCCCGGCCATGGAGAGGCCGAACTTCTGGTCCTCGTGGGCGGTGGCGATGAATTCATGGGTGTGGGCGTGCACGCCCGGGGTCAGCCGCAGCATGACCTTGGCGGTTTCGCCGCGGTTTTCGGCGATCCTGGCGACGCGTTCGAGCTCGGCAATGCTGTCCACCACGATCCGGCCGAGTTTCATGTCCATCGCGCGGTGGATCTCGGCGTCAGACTTGTTGTTGCCGTGGAGCGCGACGTCGGCGCCGGGAATGCCGGCGCGGGCCGCAACGGCGAGTTCCCCGCCGGAGGCCGTGTCCAGCCGCAGCCCCTCTTCCTCCACCCAGCGGACCACTGCGGTGCACAGGAAGGATTTGCCGGCGTAGTAGACATCCACTCCCCCGCAGATGTCGGCGAACGCGTCATTGAAGGCATCGGTGAAGGCCCGGGCCCGGGCGCGGAAGTCGTTCTCGCTCAGCACAAACAGGGGCGTGCCGTACTGGCGCTGGAGTTCGCTGACTGCCAGCCCGTCGATGGTGAGTTCGCCGGCGTCGTTCCGGGCGACACCGCCGGCCCACATCGGTTCGTGCAGGGCGTTGAGGTCAGCGGGCACGGCAAGCCATTCCGGCGCCAGCGGGGAGGGCGCACCGGCAGTGGTGGACGGGTTTGTGGTCATGGCGGTTACATCCGTTCCGGCGCCGAGACGCCCAGCAGTTCCAGTCCGTTGGCCAGCACCTGGCTTGTGGCGTCGTTGAGCCACAGCCGGGTGCGGTTGAGATCGGTGATCGGCTCGTCGCCCTGCGGCGCCACCCGGCAGGCGTCGTACCAGCGGTGGTAGGCGCCGGCGATGACCTCGAGGTGGCGGGCCACCCGGTGCGGCTCGCGCAGTTCAGCCGCCCGGGCCACAATCGACGGGTAGCTGCCGAGGTGGGAGAGCAGTTCGTTCTCGGTCGCATGCTCCAGCAGGGATGCCTCGAAGCAGTCTTTCCCGTCCACACGGCGCTCCACCCCGGCGGCAACAGCGTTGCGCGCCGTGCCGCGGGACCGGGCGTGCGCGTACTGGACGTAGAACACCGGGTTCTCGTTGCTGTGCTTCTTCAGCAGTTCCGGGTCCAGGGTCAGCGGCGAATCGGCCGGGAAGCGCGCCAGCGAGTAGCGGACCGCGTCCTTGCCCAGCCAGGAGATGAGGTCCTTGAGCTCAATGATGTTGCCGGCGCGCTTGGACAGCTTGGCGCCGTTGACGGAGACCAGCTGGCCGATCAGGACCTCGATGTTGACCTCGGGATCATCCCCGGCGGCGGCGGCAATGGCCTTGAGCCGGTTGATGTAGCCGTGGTGGTCGGCCCCGAGCAGGTAGATCTTTTCGGTGTAGCCTCGGTCCTTCTTGGACAGGTAGTAGGCGGCGTCGGCAGCGAAGTAGGTCGGCTCGCCGTTCGCCCGGATCATCACGCGGTCCTTGTCGTCACCGAAGTCGGTGGTGCGCAGCCAGACCGCGCCGCCGTCGTCGTACACGTGGCCCTGTTCCCGGAGCCGCGCGACGGCGTCCTCGATCGCGCCGGCGTCGTGGAGTTCCTGCTCGGAGAAGTAGACATCGAATGCGACGCCGAACTCTGCCAGGGTGCGTTTGATGTCGTGCAGCTGTGCCTTGTATGCCGCTCCGCGGATCACCGGCAGCGCGGCGGCATCGGTCAGCTCGCGGATGTCCGGGTGCTGGGTCAGCACCTCGTGGCCGAGATCCGCGATGTACTCGCCGGGGTAACCGCCCTCGGGAACCCCGCGGCCGTGCAACCGGGAGAGCACGGAGTTGGCGAAGACGTTCATCTGCGAGCCTGCGTCATTGATGTAGTACTCGGCCGTGACGTGGGCACCTGAAGCCCGGAGGACGCGGGCGATCGCGTCGCCCAGGGCGGCCCAGCGGGTGTGGCCGATGTGCAGCGGGCCGGTGGGGTTGGCCGAGACGAATTCCATGTTGACCGTGTGGCCTGCGAGCGCCGTGTTGGTGCCGTAGTCCGGGCCCGCCTCGACGATGGCTTTGGCCAGGGCGCCCGCGGCGGCGGCGTCAACGGTGATGTTCAGGAACCCCGGTCCGGCGATGTCGACGGCGGACACCCCGTCGATGGACTTCAGCCGGGCACTCAGGACGGAGGCAAACTCCCGCGGGTTGGTGCCGGCGGTCTTGGCCAGCTGAAGGGCAATGTTGGTGGCCCAGTCGCCGTGGTCCCGGTTCTTCGGCCGCTCAACGCGCACCTCATCCGGGACATCGGATGCGGAAAGCCCGATTTCACCGGCGGCGACGGCGTCCTTCAGGCAGGCGGATATGGCGAGGGAGAGTTCTTCTGGGGTCACAGTTCCAGCCTACCGGGGGGCCCGCGGTGTGGCGGAATTTGGCGTCCGTCATGACAGCCGGGTCACAGGATGAACCACTACGCTGATTTCAACGTCGTCATTGGAGTGGCTGCTCCGGACCCCGCCCGCGGGTCACAGCCGCCAGTCGCTCCCCCTCCGACCGCCGCTACAGAAACGAGCCGCTGCATGAACTCCACTTTCAGAAAAGGCGTCGTCGCCGGCATCGCCGGACTCTCCCTGGCCGGGTCCGCGGCCGGTTGCGCGCCCGGGCAGGCCGCAGGCACCCAGGCAACCGGGGGGGCACCCTCAGCTGCCGCGGGCACCGCCGCTTACAAAGACGGCACCTTCAGCGCGGACGGCAACTATGTCTCGCCGAACGGCACTGAGACGGTGGGCGTGACCCTGACACTTGCCGGTGGCGCAGTGTCCGATGTCCAGATCACCCAGCACCCGTCCAACCCCAACACCAGGAAGTTCCAGGGTGAATTCGCCGGCGGCATCAAGTCCCAGATCGTGGGCAAGAGGCTCGACGAGATCAAGGTCTCCAAAGTGGCCGGATCCTCGCTGACCAGCGGCGGCTTCAACCAGGCTGTCGACAAGATCAAGTCCGACGCCAAGTCATGAACGCCAAGTCGTGAACAGCCAGTCGTGACCAGACAGTCGTGAACAGCCAGTAGCCGGCAGGAGGAAACGTGGCGCATCCGGGCTGGACGGACTTCAGCTTCGACGGGATCGGTACCCGCTGGGAGGTCTCCACACCGTCCCCGCTCCCCGGCGCGCTCCGGCGCCGGCTGCTCGATACCGTGGCGGACTACGACGCCGCCTGGTCCCGGTTCCGGCCCGACTCCCTGATCGCCGGCGCGGCACGACGGCCGGGCCGCTACGTCCTGCCGTCCGAGGCAGCTGCCCTGGGGCCGCTCTACGAAACCCTGTACCGGCTCAGCGGCGGGGCCATGACCCCGCTGATCGGCGGCAGCCTGGAACAGCTCGGGTACGACGCCCACTACTCGCTGCATCCGGCCGGCCCGCCGCTGCCCGCGCCGCCCTGGGACGAGGTGCTCGACTGGCAGGGCACCGTGCTGACCACCCACGCCCCTGTGGTGATCGACGTCGGGGCGGCCGGCAAGGGGCAGCTGGCGGACCTGTTGTCCGCCGAGTTGTGTGGTGCGGGCGTCGGAGAGCACTTCATCGACGCGGGCGGCGATTTGCTCAATACCGGATCCGCACCGGTCGACGTCGGCCTGGAGCATCCCTATGATCCGGACCGGGCCATTGGAATCGTCAAACTGGGGACCGGCGCCCTCTGCGCGTCCGCCGCCAACCGGCGCGCCTGGTGCGACGGGCTGCACCACGTGCTGGACGGCACCACCGGGGCGCCGGTGCGCACCGTCGTCGCCAGCTGGGCGATGGCGGCGAGCGCCATGGTGGCCGATGCCCTGGCGACTGCCCTGTTTTTCGTCGAGGGGCCCCGTTTGCAGGCGGAATTCGACGTTTCCTGGCTGACTGTCCACTCGGACGGCCACGCGGAGTACTCGGCCGATTTTGAAGGGGTGCTGTTTTCATGACCGCCACAATCTCCTCTCCCCTCAGTTCGCGGCTGGACACGGCGCTGGGACGGTTCACGATGTACCGGCTGATCCTCTGGGTCCTGGCGGTGCTGGCCGGCTTCAGCCTGCTGCTGGAGGTGCTCGGCTGGCTGACGTTCGGACTCCCCGGGATGATCGCCCATCTGGTGCTCTGCCTGGGCCTGACCTACGCGTCCAACCGGGCGCTCGCCGCGGTGTTCCACGTCCGCCCGCACTCTGAATCGTCACTGATCACGGGCCTGCTGCTTTATTTCCTCTTCTGGCCGACGCAGTTCCCGGCGGGGCTGCAGTACCTGGACCTGGCCGGCGTTGCCCTCGCCTGCGTGCTCGCGTCGGCGTCGAAATACGCGCTTGCCTGGCGAGGCCGCCACCTCTTCAATCCGGCGGCGGCCGGGGCGTTCCTCACCGGGCTGACCGGACTCAACATCGCCACCTGGTGGGCCGCCACCCCGGCAATGCTCTGGCTGGTGCTGCCCGGGGTCCTGCTGGTGCTCTACCGGGTGCGGAAGCTGCTGATGGCATCGGTGTTCACGGTGGTGGCGGTGTCCATTGTGGCCGTGGAACTGCTGCGCACCGGGATGGGGCCGGGCGAGGCGCTGTGGCAGACCCTGGCCCAGCGCCCGGTGCTGTTCTTCGTCGGCTTTATGCTCACCGAGCCGCTCACCCTGCCGCCGCGCCGGTGGCAGCAGCTGACGCTGGCCGCCGTCGTCGGATTGCTGTTCGCCGTCCCTTACAACCTGGGCTTCGTGGCCAATTCCCCCGAACTGGCGCTGCTGGTGGGAAACGCGCTCGCCTTCACCGCGGGCCAGCGCGGCCGCGTCCTGCTTCACTTCCGGGGCTCCCGTCCGTTGACGCCGACGACGACGGAATTCAGCTTCCAGCCCGAACGCCCACTGAACTTCATCCCGGGGCAGTACCTCGAGCTGAACCTGCCGCACGCGAAGGCCGACCACACAGGCCGGCGGCGGGTGTTCAGCCTGACCAGCCCGCAGGACTCCCCCGAACTCAGGATCGGCGTGGGCACGGCGGAGCCGCTGTCCACGGCAAAACAGTCACTCCTTGCCCTGGTCCCCGGCGACGAGCTGACGGCCACCACCGTGGGGGGCGATTTTGTCCTGCCACGGGCTCCGGGCGTGCCCGTGCTGCTCATTGCGGCCGGGATCGGCATTACCCCGTATGTGGCCCAGCTGTCCGGCGGTTCTGCCGGGGAGCGGGACGTGGTCCTGCTGTACCTCGCCAGGAATGCCGCCGAACTCGCCTACGCCGGGGAGCTCGAACGCACCGGGGCCCGGGTCATCGCCCGGCTTGCCGACGGCTCCGCGCCGCCGGCGTTTATGCAGGATGCGGGCTCCGTCCGGATCGATGGCACCTCGCTGAAGGACCTCGTTCCCGACGTCGCGGACCGGGAGGTCTATGTGTCGGGCTCCCCGGCGAGTGTCCGTTCCCTCCGCGCCGCCGCCCGCCGGGCCGGGGCGCGCCGGATCCATGTGGACTCCTTCTCCGGGTATTGAGCGCGCCGATTTTCCCTTGGAGCCCCCCTTCCTGCTAAGCTCTAGGACGTCCCGCCGGTAACGGCAGGATCCCTGACTGCCCTCGTAGCTCAGGGGATAGAGCGTCTGCCTCCGGAGCAGAAGGTCGTTGGTTCGATTCCAATCGAGGGCACACAGACAAGAACCCCTAGGATCCACTGGATTCTGGGGGTTCTTTCGTGTTGGCTGACAGGGTGCAGGTTCACAGGCCGCGCGGCGGCCCTACGAATGGGGGCAGCGGATGGACTTCGGTGCAGCGCTGCTGTTTCCGTTCCAGTGGCTGGTTTCGGCCATCATGGTGGGACTCCACGACGCCCTGAGCACCACCGGCCTGCCGCCGGCCGGCGGCTGGACCTGGACGCTGTCCATCATCGGCCTGGTGCTGGTCATCCGCGCCGCCTTGATTCCCGTCTCCCTGAAGCAGATCAAGGCACAGCGCCGCATGCGGCAGCTGCAGCCGGACCTGAAGAAGCTGCAGGAAAAGTACAACGGCAAGACCGACCCGCTGTCCCGGCAGGCCATGGCGCAGGAACAGATGGCCCTGTACAGGAAGCACGGCACCAACCCGTTCTCGGCGTGTCTTCCCCTGTTGGTCCAGGTGCCGTTCTTCTTCGCGCTCTTCACCGTGTTGTCAGGCATCCCGACGGCGGCTGCCAAAGGCCAGGGCATCGGCGCCATGAGCCACGAGCAAGCGGTGCAGTTCGACGAGTCCAGCATCTTCGGTGTCCCGCTGTCCGCGTCCGCGCTCCATGGCACGGCTGGGGACGGCAATGTGGTCGGGGCGTGGATCCTCTCGATCGTGATGATCCTGGCCATGACGTCGGCACAGTTCATTACCCAGAAGCACATCATGGCCAGGAACATGACCGCGGACGCCGCAGCAGGCCCGTTCATCCGGCAGCAGAAAGCGGTGCTCCACGCCTTGCCGATCGTCTTCGGCGCGGGTGGCATCATCTTCCCCATCGGTGCCCTGATCTACTGGACCACTACGAATTTATGGACCATGGTGCAACAATTCGTCCTTGACCCGCGGTCTCCCCGGGTGGCCGGCTAGGTTTCAGTCCCCCGGCGGCCGGCCTGGGATGCGCGCCGCCCGAAGAAGGAGGCCCGGCACCCTGCCAATTGTCGGTGCACGCTCGTAGGCTGTCTGCATCGGCAGCGGGGTTCCGGCGGGGTGGTTGGATTGGGTGGTTGGACTGGGTGCCGGCCGCCGCACCACCACGGGATCCCGCCGAAGCACAAAGGGGTCTCACATGTACTGCTCCATCATCCCTCCGTACCTGCTCCGCCGCCTGGCAGCCCAGCGCGAACCGGAGTTCTCGGCAACCGCGCGTGCGGCGAAGGAAGCCCTGCTGCACGTCCCGAGTTTCCAGGCATCCCGCGCGGTTCCGGGGCCGGGCAGCCATCCGGGCATGCGGGAGCTCAAGCCGTCCCCGCCGGAACGGACGGTCTACGACGCCAAGTTCGCCGAGCAGCTCCCCGGCCGCGTGGTCCGCAAGGAGGGGGAGCCGCCCACCGGCGACCCCGCCGCCGATGAGGCCTATGACGGGCTGGGACACACCCACCGCCTCTACGCCGAGGCCTTCGGCCGGAACTCGATCGACGGCAACGGCCTCCATCTCGATGCCACGGTGCACTACGGCCGCCTGTACGACAACGCGTTCTGGGATGGCCAGCAAATGGTCTTCGGCGACGGCGACGGCCAGGTCTTCCAGCGGTTTACGAAGTCGCTGAGCGTGATCGGCCACGAGCTCGCCCACGGCGTCACCCAGTATTCCGCCGGGCTGGTCTACCGCAACCAGGCCGGCGCGTTGAACGAATCAATGTCCGACGTCTTCGGCGCCCTGGTTGAACAGTTTGTCCGGAAGCAGTCGACGGCGGAGGCGAGCTGGCTGATCGGCGAAGGCCTCTTCACCGACAGGGTCCAGGGGTCCGCCCTGCGGTCCATGAAGGCTCCGGGGACGGCGTACGACGACGACGTGCTCGGCAAGGACCCGCAGCCGGCCTCCATGGACGGCTATGTGCATACGAGCGCTGACAACGGCGGCGTTCACATCAACTCCGGGATCCCCAACCGGGCGTTCTGCCTGGTTGCCACCACCCTCGGAGGAAATGCCTGGGACGCTCCGGGACGGATTTGGTACGAGACGCTGACGGGCGGCACCCTGGCCCCGAGCGCCACGTTTGGAGCGTTCGCCAAGGCAACTGCCGCCTCTGCCACCGAGCTCTTCGGGGCGGAATCCACAGAGCATGACGCCGTGCGGTCGGCGTGGGAAACTGTGAAGGTAAAGTTCCCGGGAGCGAGGCGTTAGGCCACGTTCCAGCAGATCCGAGTCCGATCAAGATCCGAGTCCGATGAAGATAACTGTCCAGCGCAGCGGCGGCGTGGCCGGAATAAAGCGGACCTGGACCGTCAGGCCCGAGCCGCCTGAGGACACCGACCGGTGGCAACTGCTCATCGAAGCGTGCCCGTGGGACGCCGTCGCCGGGGTCAGCGGGACAACCGGCCAGCCAGACCGGTTCATGTACAGCATCCGGGCTGATCAACGCCGGGCGGTCCTGCCGGAGCGTGAGCTGACGGGTCCGTGGCGGGACCTCGTCGAATGCGCCCGCGCCGCGGCCGAGGACACGGCCGAGGACACGGCGGCGTCGGATCCTGGCTAGCCTCAGGCCACATCCCCTACACCGCGGCGGCCAGGTGTCCGCGGAACGTCCGGCGGTAGGACTGCGGGCTCGTGTCCAGCACCTTGGCGAAGTGGTGCCGCAGCAGCACCGAGTGGCCAAACCCGGATTCGCGCGCGATTTCGTCGATATTGAGGTCCGTGGTCTCGAGCAGCTCCTGTGCCCGCAGCACCCGCTGGGAGTTGAGCCAGGCCGCCGGGGTCGCCCCTGTCTCGGAGCGGAAGCGCCGGGCAAACGTCCGGGGCGACATGTGGACGCGCGCGGCGAGTTCATTGACCGAATGGTCCTCCCCCAGATGCCGCACCATCCACTGCAGCAGTTCCTCCATCGGCTCTGAGCCGCAGGCCGGGATCGGCCGGTCGATGAACTGGGCCTGGCCGCCGTCGCGGTGCGGCGGAACCACCATGTCACGGGCGATGGCTGCCGCAACGGTGGCGCCGAATTCCACCCGGACCAGGTGCAGGCACGCGTCGATGCCCGCGGCCGTCCCGGCGCTCGTGATGATCCGGCCGTCCTCGACGTAGAGGACGTTTTCATCCACCAGGGCAGCGGGGTACCGGCTGGCGAGCTCCTGGGAGTAATGCCAGTGGGTGGTGCAGCGGCGGCCGTCCAGCAGCCCGGCCCGGGCCAGCGCGAAGGCTCCGGAGCAGATGGACATGACCCACGCCCCGCGGGCGTGCGCGGCGCGCAGTGCCTCGAGGACGGATTCGGGAACATCCTCGTCCCGGCCATAGGGGGCCATGATGACCAGGTCCGCATCCGCTGCGGCGTCAAGTCCGAGCCCCACATGCATGGACAGCCCGGACTTCATCGGGACATCCCCCGGCGCCGGGGTGCAGACCCGGAAGTCGAAGGCGGGCACGCCGGTCCCCCGGTCCGACCGGTCCACGCCAAAGACCTCAAACGCGGTCCCGAACTCGAAGATTGCGAAGTTGGGGACCACGATCATTGCCACTGATTTGATCATGCATTTATTCTGGCAGACACTGTGGCAGAAAATATAGCTTTTTGGGCATTTCTGCCACTTCTTTTCGTCCTGGCACCGGAGAACCATGGAGGTATGGAACTCCTCGGAATCGCCCTCATTGTCCTCATCGTCGTCGGCCTCGCCGCCACCGCCGCCGCCCTCCGCAAGGACGGGCTGGGCCACAACCCGCCGGTCCGCTCGGAAAACTATTGGTCAGCCCTGGACCTGCCCAGCACCAACTACACCTTCCGGATCTTCTGAACCCCTGGCAGCGGTCACGCTGCACACCCCCGAACCACCGCCCACTGCCCGGCCCCGCAAGGGACCGGGCACTTACTTGTCCCGGAACCGCCGCAGGAACACTTCCCAGTAGACTGGGTGCAGCCATGACACTGCATATCTCCTACCCCGCCGAGCTGCCGGTCTCCGAGCGCCGCGAGGACCTGATGGCCGCCATCGCGGCCAACCAGGTGACCATCATCGCCGGCGAGACCGGTTCCGGTAAGACGACCCAGATTCCGAAGATGTGCCTGGAGCTTGGCCTCGGCGAGAACGGACTCATCGGCCACACGCAGCCGCGCCGGCTGGCCGCCCGTACGGTCGCCGAGCGCATCGCGGAAGAGCTCGGCGTCGAGATCGGCCAGGAAGTCGGCTTCCAGGTCCGCTTCACCGGCGAGGTCGGCCGCAACACCAAGGTCAAGCTCATGACCGACGGCATCCTGCTGGCCGAGATCCGGCGCGACAAGCTGCTGCGCAAGTACAACGCGATCATCATCGACGAGGCACACGAGCGCAGCCTCAACATCGACTTCATTCTCGGCTACCTCAAACGGATCCTGCCGCAGCGGCCGGACCTGAAGATCATCATCACCTCGGCCACCATCGATCCGCAGCGATTCGCCAAGCACTTCGGCAGCGAGGAGGAGCCGTCGCCGATCATCGAGGTCTCCGGCCGCACCTATCCGGTCGAGATCCGCTACCGGCCGCTGTCCCAGCCGGCCGGCGGCCCCGGCGCCGCAGGTGACGACGCCGTCGACGCCTCCGACGACGAGCTGGAAGAGGACCGCGATCCGCTGGACGCCGTCTGCGACGCCGTCGACGAACTCGCGCAGGAGGCGCCCGGCGACATCCTGATCTTCTTCTCCGGCGAGCGCGAAATCCGTGACGCCGCCGAGGCCCTCAACGGCAGGATCCAGTCCAACCGGAAGCTGGCCGGCACCGAGGTGCTCCCGCTCTTCGCCCGGCTGAGCCTGCAGGAACAGCACAAGGTCTTCCATCCCGGCAGCAAGCGCAGGATCGTGCTCGCCACCAATGTCGCCGAGACCTCCCTGACGGTCCCCGGCATCAAGTACGTCATCGACACCGGCACCGCCCGCATCTCCCGCTACTCGCACCGGACCAAGGTCCAGCGCCTGCCGATCGAGCGGGTGTCCCAGGCCTCCGCCAACCAGCGCTCCGGCCGCTGCGGCCGTGTCTCGGACGGCATCGCCATCCGGCTGTACTCGGAGGTGGACTTCGAGTCCCGGCCGCCGTTCACCGATCCCGAAATCCTGCGCACCAACCTTGCCGCGGTCATCCTGCAGATGACCGCGATGGGCGTGGCCCGCGGCCCGAAGGATGTCGAAAACTTCCCGTTTGTGGAGCCGCCGGACTCGCGCGCCATCAACGACGGCGTCACCCTCCTTCGCGAACTGGGTGCCCTGAGCGCCGCGCGTCCGCAGGAAGAGACGGGCGACGGCGACGGCCGCCCAGGCCGCCCGCCCGCCAGCGGACGAAACGGCGGTGCGACCGGCAGAAACGGCGGCCTGACCGCCGTCGGGCAGCAGCTTGCCCAGCTGCCGGTGGACCCGAGACTGGGCCGGATGATCGTCGAGTCCGGCAGGCGCGGCTGCGTCCGCGAGGTCATGATCCTGGCGGCCGCCTTGACGATCCAGGACCCGCGCGAGCGTCCCCAAGGGGACGGCTCAGGCAAACAGCAGCTCGCCGCGGAGAAACACGCGCGCTTCCGGGACGAGAACTCGGACTTCACCGGGTTCCTGAATCTCTGGAACTATCTCCAGGAGAAGCAGCAGGAGCTTTCCTCCACGGCGTTCCGCCGGCTCTGCCGTGCCGAGTTCATCAACTACCTGCGCGTCCGCGAGTGGCAGGACCTCTTTGCCCAGCTGCGCCAGCTCGCCCGGCCGCTCGGCATCAGCCTGGACAACAAGCGGCTCGCTGATCCGGTCGGCAACCACGAGGGCATCCATATCAGCCTGCTCTCGGGCCTGCTGAGCCATGTCGGCATCCTCGATGAGCGCAAGCGCGAGTACGCCGGTGCCCGCGGCAGCCGCTTCGCGATCTTCCCGGGCTCGGCCCTGTTCAAGAAGTCCCCGACCTTCGTCATGGCCGCTGAGCTTGTGGAGACGAGCCGGCTCTGGGCGCGGGTGGCCGCGAAGTTCGATCCCCTCTGGGTCGAGCAGGTGGCGCCGGACCTGGTCAAGCGCAGCTACAGCGAACCCCACTGGTCCAAGAAGATGGGCTCGGTGATGGCCCATGAGAAGGTCACGCTGTACGGCGTGCCCATCATCCCGAGCCGCCGGATCAACTACGGCAAGGTGGACCCCGAGCTCTGCCGGGAGCTGTTCATCCGGCATGCCCTGGTCGAGGGTGACTGGCAGACCCACCACAAGTTCTTCCACCGCAACCGGGCCCTGCTCCACGAAGTTGAGGAGCTGGAGGCGCGGATGCGGCGCCGGGACATCCTGGTCGACGACGAGACCCTCTTCGAGTTCTACGACGCCCGGATCGGCAAGGACGTTGTGTCCGAGCGCCACTTTGACAAGTGGTGGAAGGACGCGCGGCAGCAGGATCCGGCGCTGCTCGATTTCGACCAGGCGCTGCTGATCAGTGAAGACGCCGACGCCCTGGATGACTCGGCCTACCCGAAGACCCTGCTGCACAAGGGCTTTGAGCTGCCGCTGAGCTACGAGTTCCACCCCGTCGCCCCCGGGTCGCCGCCCAACCCGTCCGACGGCGTCACCGCCGAGGTGCCCGTGCTGTTCCTGAACCAGCTCGACGACGCGGCGTTCCGCTGGCTCATTCCGGGCCAGCGCGTGGAGCTGGTCACCGCCCTCATCAAGTCGCTGCCCAAGCAGGTGCGCAAGAACTTCGTGCCGGCACCGGACGTCGCCCGGCAGGCCGTCGCAGCCCTCGAAGCGGACTTTGATCCGGCCGCCGACGAGCTGGAGGCCTCCCTCGAACTGGTCCTGCGCCGGATCCGCGGCCAGGTCATCCCGCCGCATTCCTGGAACTGGGATGCCGTTCCGCCGCACCTGCGGGTCAGCTTCCGCGTCGTGGATTCCCAGGCGAAGGTGCTGGACGAAAGCAAGGACCTCGGCGTCCTGCAGGAACGGCTGGCACCGGCCACCCGCCGGGCAATCGCCGAGTCGCTGGGCGCCACGCCCGCGACCACGGCGCCGTCGTCGAACGGCCGGGCCAACGGCACAGCGAACGGCACGGCGAACGGCACGGCGAACGGCAAGGCCGCCCAGGCGGCCGGCGCGGCCTCAGGAACCGCGGCGTCCGGTGTTTCCGCAGCCTCGACCGGTTTCGCCGAGAAGACGGGGCTGACTTTCTGGTCCTTCGGAACAGTGCAGCGCCAGGTCCAGGGCACGGTCAAGGGGCATACCGTCACCGGCTACCCCGCGCTCGTGGACGAGGGAAAGTCCGTGGCCCTGCGGCTCTTCCAGACCAGCTCCGAACAGGAACAGGCCATGCGCGGCGGCGTCATCCGCCTGCTCGCCCTGAAGGTGCCGCCGCCGGACCGCTACGTCCTGGAGCACCTGAACAACACCGAGAAGCTGACGTTCAGCCAGAACCCGCACGGCTCCGTCACGGCACTGATTGCGGACTGCTCCCTCGCCGCCATCGACAAGCTCACCCCTGCCGAGCTGCCGTGGGACGAGGCGACCTTCAACGCACTGTATGAGAAGGTCCGTGCGGAGCTCATCGACACGGTCTTCACGGTCACCGCCGTCGTGGAGCGCATCCTGGCCAGCACCCGCCGGATCGAGAAGGCGCTCAAGGGCACCACCAGCCTGGCCCTGATCAGCGCCCTCAACGACATCAAGAGCCAGCTGGAGCAGCTGGTGTTCCCCGGTTTTGTGGCACGCACGGGCTACAGCCAGCTCAGCCAGCTGCCGCGCTACCTCGCGGCGATCGAGAAGCGCCTGGAGAAACTTCCTACCAACGTCCAGCGGGACGCCCAGAACATGGCGGCGGTCCAGGCACTGGAGGACGATTACGACGACGCCGCGTCGGCCCTGCTCCCGGGCCGGCGGGCGGGAGCGGAGTTAACCCAGGTCCGCTGGATGATCGAGGAGCTCCGGGTAAGCCTCTTCGCCGTCGAGCTGGGGACCGCCTATTCGGTCTCCGAGAAGCGGATCCGCGCAGTCCTTAACAAGGCGCTGGCGCCGGCCTGACGCCCCATGCGGGGAGCCGGGCGAGCGCCAGCGTATGGGCGGGTGTTGCCTCAGGTGGCCGGAACGTGGGCCGCGTGGCCGGCTTTCCGGAGCCCCTCGCGGAGCTTCTCGGCGTTGGCGTCCAGCCGGGCGGGATCGGGGTTCTGGTCCACCGAGCCGAAGTCGAAGTCCGCCATCGTGTTGGATGGCCACACGTGGACGTGCAGGTGGTTGATCTCGTAGCCGGCCACAATGAGTCCGGCGCGTGCCGCGTCGAACACCTCGACCTGGACGGCGCCGATCTTCTGGGCCACCTGCATCACGCGGGCGAGTACTTCGGGAGGCGCGTCAGTCCAGCGGTCCACTTCCTCGGTCGGCACCACCAGGGTGTGGCCGTCGGCGAGCGGGCCCACCGTCAGGAACGCCACGACGTCGTCCTCGCGCCAGACGAAGCGGCCGGGGATCTCGCCGTTGATGATCCTGGTGAAGAGAGTGCTCATGCGTCTGCCCTTTCCGAGGGTGTTCCGAGGGTACTGGTGTCCAGGACAAAACGGTACTTCACGTCGCCGGCCACCATGCGGTCGTAGGCCTCGTTGAGCTGGTCGGCACGGACCACCTCAACGTCGGAGGTGACGCCGTGCCCGGCGCAGAAGTCCAGCATCTCCTGCGTCTCGGCAATGCCGCCGATCAGCGAGCCGGCGTACGCGATCCGGCGCCGGATCAGGGCACCGGGATTCACGGGCGGCATGTCCTCCGAGGGCAGCCCGAGCTGGAAGAGTGCCCCGTTCACGCGCAGGGTACGGAAGTACGGGTTGAGGTCGTGGGGCGCGGCGACGGTGTCGATGATGACGTCGATGCTGCGGTTGGCGGCGTCCATTGCGGCCTCGTCGCGGGACAGGATGACCTCGTCCGCGCCGAGTTCGCGGGCGGCGGCGACCTTGGACTCCGACGTCGTGAAGACCTTCACTTCGGCACCCATGGCCTTGGCCAGTTTCACTGCCATGTGGCCGAGGCCGCCCAGACCGACGACGCCGACGACGTCCCCCTCTTCGACGTCGAAGTGGCGCAGCGGCGAGTAGGTTGTGATCCCGGCGCACAGCAACGGGGCGGCAGCGGCCGGGTCGAGGCTCTCCGGGACGTGCAGCACGTAGCGGCGGTCCACGACGATCGAGGTGGCATAGCCGCCCTGGGTGATGGCGTCCCCGTTGCGGTGGTCCTTCGAGCCGTAGGTGCCGGTCATGCCGTTTTCGCAGTACTGCTCGAGGCCGTCGAGGCAGCTCTCGCATTCACGGCAGGAATCGACCAGGCAGCCGACGCCGACCAGCTCTCCCGGGCTGAAATCGTCGACGGCGGACCCGACGCGGCTCACCCGGCCCACGATTTCGTGGCCGGGGACCAGCGGGTAGTTCCGGGTTCCCCATTCGCCCCGGGTGGCATGGACGTCCGAGTGGCAGAGTCCGCAGAATTCGATGGCGATTTCGACGTCGTCCTCCTTCGGCGCGCGGCGTGCGACCGTCAGGGGAACGAGGCCGCTGTCGCTGGCAGTCGCGCCATAGGCGGCGGCGAGGCGCGGCCCCGGCGTCGTGGTGTCCGGGGTGGTCTCCGCAGTCAGATCGGGAAGGGGCTTGGCAAGGGGCGGCGGTACGGGGCGTCCGGGAGTCATGGTTCGACGCTACCCCCGGGACCGTCCGCCATGCCACTTGGGGCCCGCTAACCCATCAGCTGAGCGCAAGGAGAAGGTAAAGGGCTGCGAGGACCAGCGCGACAGGGGTCATGATGAGGCGTTCCGGTCTGCTGCGGGAGATCCCGTTCATCACCACGCCCAGCGCGAAGTACGCCGTCAGCACCCATGCAAAGACCGCGGTGACGGTGTCGCTGACCACCGGCGGGGCGACGGCGGCCCTGGCCAGCGCCGCATAGGCAAAGAGGGCGTAGAGGGCAATGGACACGGCGCTGCCGATCCTGAGCCTGGCGGGGAGGACATCGTGTTGTCCGCCCCACGCCATTCTCCCGAGCGGCGCCCCGACGATGAGAGCGCCCTGAAAGATCCCCAGACCGGCCAGAACGGCACAGGCGATAAGCGCGGCAAGCTGATCCAGCGGCATCACGACATCATCCCCGGATCAGGTACGGGCTGATCACGGTTTGGGCGGGCCTGCTCGTCCGGCTTGAGCACGCGCAGGGCGTTTTCGATGATCTGGTCGAGCTGTGGAACCAAAGCTTCTTCGTCTACGCCCGCATCGACCCCATCCTGATGGGATTCGAGACCCTGCCAGGCGCGTTCCAGCAGGGCCGCCCCCTTCTCGGACAACGAGATTGTGTTCGCGCGCGCGTCGTCCGGGTGCGGTCCCGACGTGACCAGGCCATCGTTGAGGAGCCGTGTGAGCCGCTGGGTGATTGATGCCCGTGACACGTCAAGCGCGTCCGCAATTTGTCGTTGAGTCTGCTGGCCCAGTGTGCCGACGGTGAGCAGCACCAGAAAGCCTGAATAGCGGATTCCGTGATGTTCCTGAAGATAGCGGTCTGCAACCCGGTCGACCAGCGCAGTGGCACGGTGCAGCTTGAAGGCTGCGCTTTCGACGATGTCACGCTGCTCGAAGTCTTTCATATCGTTAAGTAGTTAACTAAATAGCATTGTTGTCAAGGGGCATCGCGGCAAGGGACCACAACCTCGGAGCCCGGGACGTGCCGGGTGGCCCCATTTCGCACGACTGTAAGACGGGCCTCATTACTGTCGCAGGTGCCCGATAGTGTTTTTCCATGGACGGCAATCAGGGAGTCACTCCCGAACCGGGAAGCTCCCCCATGGCATCCGATGCGCTGGGACGCCTCCGGCGGGCCATAAATGTCAGAGCACGCAGGGACACTAGATTCATGGACAGCGTGCAGGAGCCCGGCATGGCTCCAGAATTGGCGGAAAGCGTGACGGTCGCGGAGGTGGCCCGGCTCCTGGCCGGCCTCCCGGCCCCGGACAGCCCCGCCGCGCTCCTCGAGGAAACGCGCGAGCTGGAGGACCTCAAGTCCGCCCTGGCCGCCCGCCAGGCCCGCCTGTCCGTCGCGTTCGACCTGTCCCAGCGCCGTGACCAGGCCGACGCCGGGATGCCGGCGGCGGAACTCGGCGCCGGGGTCGGCGCGCAGATCGCCCTCGCCCGGCGCGAATCCCCCGCCCGCGGGAACCGGCTCCTGGGTCTGGCCAAGGCTCTGGTCACGGAGATGCCCCACACCCTGGCGGCCCTGGAGGCCGGGAAGCTCAACGAATGGCGCGCCACCCTCTTGGTCCGGGAAACGGCCTGCCTGTCCGCGGAGGACCGCTGCGCCGTCGACGCCGAACTCGCCCCCGACACCGGAACCTTCGACGGCGCCGGGGACCGGAAGATCATCGCCGCGGCCCG
>NZ_JBVAYV010000020.1:0-72264 GCF_055412805.1 Pseudarthrobacter kochi | reverse complement strand
CCCCCCTTTCAACAACACCCAGCCCCCCCCCCTGTCCGGGCCCCTCCGCCGTCGTGGTCACGGCAGTCTGCGAGCTACTGCCACAGCGTCGCAATCGCAACGTTGAGCAGCGCAAGGCCGCCGACGCTGTGCGCCAGGCCCTTGCTGATCGGCTCGCCCTTCTTGTACTTGCGGCGGCCGATGAATGCCAGGACGCCGACGATCAGGGCAATGACGAGCTTGATGCCGAGCTTGGCGTAGTTCGCGTTGATGTCCAGGGCCGGGATCAGGCCCATCATGGCGATGCCCGTGAGGAGCTGGAGCATCGCGCCGTCGAACTGGCGGGGGTGGATGGTGGGCTTCTTCATCTGGCCGATCCAGATACCGACGATCATGGCAGCGCCAATGATGTGCAGGAAAACCAGGACGTCAAAGACAATTTTCATGGCATCAGTCTAGCCAGAACATTCTACAGAACGTAGTAAGACCCGCCGTGCCCCCGGCGTGACGTCGGGAAGGACTGAAAACGCACGACGGCGGTGCGGTGACTGGTGGGTGTCCACCGGTCGCCGCACCGCCGTCGTGCGTCGGTGTGGTTCGAACCCCTGGGGGTTGGAGCTAGAGGCCCAGGTCCGCTTCGAAGGCGCCTTCTTCAAGGCGTGCCTTCAGCGTCTGCAGGAAGCGTCCCGCGTCGGCGCCGTCGACCAGTCGGTGATCGTACGTGAGGGAGAGGTACATCATCGAGCGGATGGCCAGCGAGTCATCGCCGTTCTCGTCAGCCACCACAACGGCGCGCTTGACGATCGCACCGGTGCCGAGGATGGCAACCTGCGGCTGGTTGATGATCGGGGTGTCGAACAGGGCGCCCACGGAACCGATGTTGGTGATGCTGAAGGTTCCGCCGGAGAGCTCGTCCGGTCCGATCTTGCCGTTGCGGGTGCGGTCCGCGACGTCGGCGATCTTGCCGGCCAGGCCGGCCAGGTTCAGGTTGCCGGCGTCTGCGATGACCGGAACCAGCAGGCCCTTGTCGGTGTCCACCGCAATCGCCAGGTGCTCGGCGTTGTGGTAGGTGATCTCCTGCTTGTCCTCGTCGTAGGAGGCGTTGACCTTCGGGTGCTGCTTCAGGGCCTCGGCAACAGCCTTGGCGATGAAGGGCAGGAAGGTCAGCTTGGAGCCGTTCTGGGCCTGGAAGGAGTTCTTGGCCTTGGCACGGAGCTTGGCGACCTTGGTCATGTCGACCTCGTGCACCTGGGTCAGCTGGGTGGAGATGTCCAGCGACTCGCGCATGCGGCGGGCAATGACCTGGCGGATCCGCGGGGCCTTCTGCACGGTGCCGCGCAGCGAGGAGAGGTCAGCGGACGGACGCGCGGCCGCAGCCGAAGGGGCTGCCGAAGGTGCGGCGGCCGCGGCGGGGGCCGGGGCTGCCTTGGCTTCCGCTGCTGCCAGCACGTCCTGCTTGCGGATGCGGCCGCCGACGCCGGTGCCGGTCAGGGAGGTGATGTCCACGCCCTGCTGGTTGGCCAGCTTGCGGACAAGCGGCGTAACGTAGCCGGACTCTGCGGACGAGGCTGCCGGGGCAGCAACGGGGGCAGCGGCTTCCTGTGCCGGGGCGGGTGCTTCCTGCCTGGGAGCCTCCTGCTTGGGGGCTTCAGCCGGAGAGGCCTCCTTGGGAGCTTCCTGCTTCGGTGCTGCTGCTTCCTTCGGAGCCTCAGCGGCGGGAGCCGCAGCGGGGGCAGCGGCGCCGGAACCGATCACGGCGAGGACAGAGCCGACCTCGGCCGTTTCGTCCTCGGCGACGCGGATTTCCTGCAGAACGCCGGCAACCGGTGACGGGATCTCGGTGTCAACCTTGTCGGTGGAAACCTCCAGCAGCGGCTCGTCGACCTCGACGGTGTCGCCGATGCTCTTGAGCCAGCGGGTGACGGTGCCTTCGGTGACGCTCTCGCCCAGGGCGGGGAGCGTGACTTCGTGGCCTTCGCCGGCGGGAGCAGCAGCCGGTGCAGCCGGTGCGGCGGGTGCTTCGGCTTCGGGTGCCGGTGCTTCGGCAGCCGCCGGGGCCGGTGCTTCCTCGGCCGGGGCTTCGGCGGCGGGGGCTTCGCCCGAGCCGGCGGAGCCGGAACCGTCGCCGATGCGGACCAGAGGTGCGCCAACTTCAGCGGTCTCGTCTTCGGCGACGAGGATTTCCTCGATCACGCCGGCGATCGGAGAGGGGATCTCGGTGTCTACTTTGTCGGTGGAAACCTCGAGCAGCGGCTCGTCCACCTCTACCCGGTCACCTACCTGCTTGAGCCAGCGGGTGACGGTTCCTTCGGTGACACTCTCACCGAGGGCGGGCAAGTTAACGGATTCAGACATGTCGTCCCCGTTCTCCTTATTGATCTTTAGTGCGGATGATTGCTGCCTTGGTCGAGCTTAGTGCACCCGGCATTTCGGGCCGGGTGCACTACACACGGTGTTCTTGCGGTGGTGCGGCGGAACTGCTAGCCGTGGAGGGCCTTGCCGGCCAGGGCCAGGTGGGCCTCGCCGAGGGACTCGTTCTGCGTCGGGTGGGCGTGGACCAGCTGGGCCACGTCTTCCGGGTAGGCTTCCCAGTTCACGATCAGCTGGGCTTCACCGATCTGCTCGCCCATACGGGAGCCGATCATGTGGACGCCGACGACGGGGCCGTCCTTCTGGCGGACCAGCTTCACGAGGCCGCTGGTGCCCAGGATGGAGCTCTTGCCGTTGCCGGCAAGGTTGTATTCCTGGGTCAGGACCTGGTCGTCACCGAACTTGGCCCTGGCGGCCTTCTCCGTGTAACCGACAGTCGCGATTTCCGGCTCGGAGTAGGTGACCTTGGGGATGTTGACGTCCTCGACGACAACCGGCTTCAGGCCGGCGATTTCCTCGGCGACGAAGATGCCCTGCTGGTAGCCGCGGTGGGCCAGCTGGACGCCCGGGACGATGTCGCCGACGGCGTAGACGTTGCCAACGCCGGTGTGCAGGCGTTCGTTGGTGATAACGAAGCCGCGGTCGATGGTCAGGCCGGCTTCCTCGTAGCCAAGGTTGGCCGTGACGGGGCCGCGGCCGACCGCGACGAGCATAAGGTCCGCCTCGAAGGTCTTGCCGTCCACGAGGGTGACCTTGACGCCGTCGGCGTTCTGCTCAACGCCCTGGAAGAAAGTGCCGGTGGAGAACTTGATGCCGCGCTTCTTGAAGGCGCGCTCGAAGGCCTTGACGATCGTCGCGTCCTCGTTCGGGACCAGCGACGGCAGGCCCTCGATGATGGTGACGTCGACGCCGAAGGACTTCCACACTGAAGCGAACTCGACGCCGATCACGCCGCCGCCCAGGATGATCGCGCTCTTGGGGATGAAATCCATGGTGAGGGCTTCGTCGGAGGTGATGACCTTGCCGCCGATTTCCAGGCCCGGCAGCGAGCGGGAGTACGAGCCGGTCGCAAGGACAATGTTCTTGCCCTTGTACGCGGTGCCGTTCACGACGACGGTGTCGGTGCCCTGGAGCTTGCCTTCGCCCTCGATGACGGTGATGCCCTTTTTGCCCTTGATGAGGCCCTGCAGGCCCTTGAACTTGCCGGCGATGATGCCGTCTTTGTAGGCGTTGACAGCGGTGATGTCGATACTGTCCAGGGTGACGTTGACGCCGTACTTCGCCGAGTCACGGGCGTGGTCGGCCAGTTCCGCGGAGTGCAGCAGGGCCTTGGTGGGGATACAGCCGTTGTGCAGGCAGGTGCCGCCGAGCTTGCCCTTTTCGATCAGGCCAACCGTGAGGCCAAGCTGAACGGCACGCAGGGCAGTTGCGTAGCCGCCGCTGCCGCCGCCGAGTACCAGGATGTCGAATTCTTGCGCAGTTGCCTGATCGGCCACTAAAACGCTCCCTCGCGTGAACGATGACACGAGAGTACGCATCATCTGGTCTTGGAACTTCCTGCCGTGATTATGCCAGCAGGGCTGTTCCCTTTCATTGTGACTACCGGAGTTCACCTTAGCGAACCACTAATACATGCTCCACCTTGCCGTGGCGTTTGTGGAGCGCTTGTGTCCAGTCTCACGCGGCCGGTGGCGGGGGCAGCGAAGCCCCGGCCACCGGCTGGCGCGGACGCCTGGACGGGTTTGGTCCTAGGCGGTTTTGGCCAGGATGTCCTCGACGTAGGCCACGAGCGTGCGCACGGTGCAGCCCGTGCCCTGCTTGTGGTTGTAGCCGTAGGGGCTGCCGTTGTTGAAGGACGGGCCGGCAATGTCGATGTGGGCCCAGGGGATCTGTTCGCCGTCCTTGTCCTTGCCCACGAATTCGCGCAGGAAGACGGCAGCCGTCATCATGCCGCCATGGCGTTCGCCGATGTTGGCGAGGTCCGCGACCTGCGAGTCGAGGCTGGGGCGCAGCTCTTCGGGCAGCGGCATCGGCCAGACCAGTTCGCCGGCGCGGTCAGCAGCAGCCTTGAGCGGGCCGGTAACGGATTCGGAGCCCATCACGCCTGCCGTGCGGTCGCCGAGGGCGATGAGCTGCGCGCCGGTGAGGGTGGCCACGTCGATGATCGCGTCCGGGTACTCCTGGCTGGCGGCGACGATGCCGTCGGCCATGACCAGGCGGCCCTCGGCGTCGGTGTTCAGGACCTCAACGGTCTTGCCGCCGAACATGGTGAGCACGTCGGCGGGACGCTGCGCAGCACCGGAGGGCATGTTTTCCGCGATGCAGAGCCAGGCGGTCGCCTTGACCGGCAGGCCCAGGCCGGCGAGGGCCAGGACGGTGTTCAGTACGACGGCGGCGCCCGCCATGTCGGACTTCATGTCGCCCATGCCGAGGTGTGGCTTGAGCGAGATGCCGCCGGTGTCGAAGGTGATGCCCTTGCCCACGAGGGCGATCTTGGCGGTGGCCCTGGCGGGGGAGTATTCGACCTTGACCAGGCGCGGCTGCCGGGTGGAGCCCTTGCCAACGCCGAGGATTCCGCCGAAGCCTTCCTTTTCCAGGCGCTTCTCGTCCCACACGGTCACCTTGACCGGCAGGCCCTTGGACAGTTCCTTGGCCGCTTCCGCGAAGGATTCGGGGTAGAGGTGGCTGGGCGGCTGGTTGACCAGCGAGCGGGTCGCGTTGACCGCCCTGCCAATCAGTGCGGCACGGTCCAGTACCGGTTTCAGGGCCTTGTCGGCGGCAAAATCGGTGACAATCACGACGTTGTTGACGGGATCCTTCAGGCCGTCCTTGGCGGAGCGGTACTCGGTGAACGAGTAAGCGCCCATGGCCGCGCCCTCGGCGACGGCCGCGACATCCCCAAGCGACGTCGTCGGGAGGGCCAAAGTGACCGTGCTGACGCCGGCCAGCTGGCGGACCGCCGAGCCGGCGGCGCGGCGCAGCGCCTCCTCGGTGAGCGGCTGCGCCGCGGAGACCTTTCCGACGCCGGCGAGCACGAGGACTTTCGCGCCGGCCTCGCTCAGGCCCGGCAGGCGGTGGGCCTGGTCCGCTGCCCCGGTGATGCCAAGAACACTCAGTGATTCGGCCAGGGCTTCGGCGGCCTTGGCGGTCAGGGGGTTGCTGAGCAGGACGGGACCGTCCGGGCCTTGGCCCACGCCGATGACAAGGGCGTCGCTGGTGGACTTCTTGAGGTCCCCTGCAACTGCACTAAGTTTGACTTCCGTATTCTTGACCACGAGGACAGTCCTCAATTCTCTGAGTTTTTAGGGCAGGAACTGCATGTTTGGCGTCCTGCCATGGAACCTGGGCCGCTGCCGGTTTGAGACGTCACCCAGGTGTCTTCAAGCCGTCATAAGGCCAGCTCCGATCGTAGTCTCTCCCCGGCATGGGTGTTCAATTGAATGAGAGCTGGAGCACACCCCGCTGAGGAATGCGCCCGTCCTCCGGCGTGTTATACCGGATATCGGCGCCGCCGCCCGGCAGGGCGCGCCCGGCTGCCCCCACTGACTGCGACCCCCACTGACTACGACGAAAGGAACATGCCGTGCTTGAACGGATTTCCGGCTCCCTGCTGGACCCCGAATCGCTGTACCGGCGTGATGACGCGCTGTTCCGCAGCCCCGAACTGCGCGGTCTGAACCTCGTCATGGGCTTCACCGGATTTGCCGATGCAGGACACGTCGTCAGGCAGATCACCGCCGAACTGCTGGACACGCTGGATTCCACGATGGTGGCCGAGTTCGACGCCGACCAGCTGATCGACTACCGCTCCCGCCGCCCGCAAATCAGTTTCGTCGAGGACCATCTGCAGGACTACCAGGCGCCGCGCCTGGCACTGTACCGGCTGGTGGACGGGCTTGGCAGCCCGTTCCTGTTCCTGGCCGGGTTTGAACCGGACCTGCAATGGGAGCGGTTCGCGCGCGCCGTCGTGGGCATCGTCGCGGACCTGGACGTCAACCTCGTCACGTGGATCCATTCCATCCCCATGCCCGTACCGCACACCCGGCCCGTCGGAGTGACGGTGCACGGCAACCGACCGGACCTCATCGAGGGCATCTCGGTGTGGAAGCCCACCGTCGAGGTGCCCGCCGCCGTCGGCCACCTGCTTGAACTGCGGCTGACGGACGCCGGGCGCAACGTCGCCGGCTACGTGATGCATGTGCCGCACTACCTTGCCGAAGCGGAATACCCGACGGCGGCCGTCGCTGGACTCGAATACCTGGGCGCGGCCACCTCGCTGATGCTGCCCGCCGACCGGCTCCGCGAAGCCGGACGGGAAGTCGGGCGCCAGATCGCCGAGCAGATCGACGCGTCGGAGGACGTGCAGCAGGTGGTCTCGCGGCTCGAAACCCGGTACGACGAGAACGCCGAAGGCACCGTGCGCCGGTCCCTGCTCGCCGACGAGAACGACCAGCTGCCCAACGCGGATGCCCTCGGTGCCGCCGTCGAGGCGTACCTGGCCCGTGAACAACCCGGCGAATAACCGGGGAATAAATACCATTTTTCTGTCGACTGGGCATAATGGAGGGGTGACTTCACCCCGCGCCTGGCTGATCTGGATTGTCGGGGTGTTCGCGTACCTCGTGGCGGTCAGCCAGCGCACCTCCTTTGGCGTAGTGGGACTGGAGGCCACGGAGCGCTTCCAGGCCAGCGCGGCCGAAATTTCCTTCTTCACCGTCCTGCAGCTCCTCGTCTACGCAGCCCTGCAGATTCCGGTCGGCATCCTCGTGGACAGGTTCGGTTCCCGGGCCATGATCGCCGGCGGCGCCCTCCTGATGGGGCTGGGTCAGCTCCAGCTGGCCTTTGCGGAAAACATCCCGGGAGGCGTGCTGGGCCGGGTGCTGGTCGGTGCCGGGGACGCCATGACCTTCATCTCGGTGATCCGGCTGATCCCGATCTGGTTCGTCCCCACCCGTGTCCCGTTGCTCACCCAGCTCACCGGGATGTCCGGGCAGCTCGGCCAGCTCTTCAGCGTGGTGCCGTTCGCCATGATCCTGCACCTCGCCGGCTGGACCCCCGCGTTCCTGACGCTCGCGGCCATGTCAGCCCTCGCCGTGGTGCTCGTGCTGGTCCTGCTCCAGGACCGGCCACCCGGACACCCGGCACCGGAACCGTCCCAGGGGCTGCGCGCCACAGGGGTCTCGCTGTCGCGCGCCTGGCGGCAGCCCGGCACCCGGCTGGGACTCTGGAGCCACTTCACCGTCCAGTTCAGCGGCACCGTCTTCGCCATGACGTGGGGCTACCCGTTCCTGATCTCCGCCCAGGGCCTGGACGGACCCACCGTTTCGGCACTGATGACGCTGTACGTGGCCACGGCCATCGCCGCCGGGCCGCTGATGGGCAGCTTCGTTTCACGCCACCCGCTCCGGCGCTCCACCATGGTGCTGCTGATCTCCGCCGCTACTGCCGTCGCCTGGGCTGCAGTGCTGCTCATCCCGGGGCGCTCCCCGCTGTGGCTGCTGGCCGGGCTGGTGGTGGTGCTCGCCATCGGCGGCCCCGGCTCCATGATCGGCTTCGACTTCGCCCGCACTTTTAACCCGGCCCACCGGATCGGCACTGCGACCGGGATCGTGAACGTGGGCGGCTTCATCGCCTCCCTCATTGCCATCTACCTGATCGGCCTGGTCCTTGACGTTCTGTACGCCAGCGGATTCTCGCAGGGCGAGCTGTACGGGCTCGATCCGTTCCGGATCGCGCTGAGCGTGCAGTTCGTGCTGCTGGCAGGCGGGGCGGGAGCCATCGTGGTCATCCGCCGGAAAGTCCGGAAGCAGATGGCGGCCCAGGGCGTTGAAGTCCCCCCGCTGCTGGCGGCACTCGCTGAACAGCGCCGACTCAGCGCGGAGCGGCGCCGCACGCCCTGATTCGCGGGCTGCGGGTTGTCCACATAGGACAGGCCGGCACTAACGCGGGCCCCCGGAGGCAGCGAGGCTGGCCTTATGACAGCTCCCGATCACCTGAGAATCACCGGCCCGGAGGACATCCTCGGGTTCATCCCGCATTCCCTGGGCTACTGGCCGGCCCACAGTCTCGTGGCCATGACCATGCAGGGCAAACGGCTCGGAGCCACGCTTCGGGTGGACCTCCCCGGTGACGCCGGCAGCCCGGACTGGTCCGGTTCGGCCGGACCGGCAGGCTTCGCCCGTTCCGTGGCGTCCTACCTCGAGGCCGACGACGTGGCGGATGGCTCGCTGCTAGCCTTCTTTACCGAAGCCGACGGGGACGGGGCGCCGTGGGCCACGCTCCTGGCGGAGCTCGAGAATGCGCTGGCCGACGCCGGCATGCCCGTGCGGGACGCCTGGCTGGTCGGCGCCGACTACTGGCGCAACGCCTATTGCGTGGACCCTTCGTGCTGCGCTCCGCCCGGGCGTCCCGTGGAGGAGATCAGGAACAGCAGGCTCAACGCCGAGATGGTCTTCCGCGGCAGTACTGTCGGACCGGCCCCCGGCACCGAACCGCCCGCGATAGCGTCGGGTGAGCCGGATCCCGCCGTGCTGGATGCTCAGCGGGACTGGGCACAGCTGTTTTCGGTCCGTACGCGGGACAGGCGCCAGTTCGGCCAGGTCCTGGACGTGTGGACGCGGGTGCTGCACGCCCCGGCGCCGGGCCCCAGACTGACGGCGGCGCTCACCGGCTATCTCCGCGCGACCCTGTGCGTCCCGGCCTGGCGCGACGCGGTGCTGGTAATGGCGGCCGCAGGCGCGGAGGCGGCGGAGCGCGGCGCCGAAGACTTCGGGGTGTTCGACGGCGCGGCGCCGGATTCCGGATGGGGCGGTTCGCTGCCTGCATCCGGGCACCCCGGACGCCCGCTGGCTCCCTTGCCGCCGCTCGAAGGGTTCCCGCCCCGGGGCCGGGGCCGCCCCGGTCATGAACCTCCGGAGGTGTCCGGCTACGGTGAGGTCCTGCTGGGTCTGGCGCCTCCGCTGCCGGACTGGACCGCGATGGCATGCCTGGAGCGGGTGCTGGTGCAGCTGGGCGCGTCCGGCGGCGAGGCGGGAGCTGCCGCGCTGACCGGGCGGGGCTGGATTGAATGGTGCCGCGGCAAAGGATCCTTCGCCGATGCGCTGTTCAGCCGCGCCGTCGAGGAGCACCCCGGCTACCGGCTGGCGGAGCTGCTGGCAGAACTGGTCCGCCGCGGGACGCTCTGCGGCTGGGCGGGCCGAAGGGAGGCCGCCTGGCAGCGGTTCGAGCCGGACGTGGCCTGACGCGAAGCCACCGCAGGGCCGGGACTGTGGCGCCATGGTCCCGGCGGCATGGTCCCGGCGGCGGATATTGCGGCGCCTGCACCGCGGGTCGGTGCCGATTGCGAAAATCGTGAGACAATGGTTGCCGAGACCCGGTTGGGTCCGTGTATTAAGTGCTCGCAATGGACCTTGGAAACAGGGAACATTACGGTCGCCCCAGGAGTTCTACTTAGTGGCTCTGCTGGTCGTGATTGCACCTGATGTGAAACACGGACTTGACAGGGTCATAGTGGTGTTGCCCGTATGGTGATTCCACAGACCGCCGCTAGAAAGGTTTTCTGTGACCCCGTCTTCCGCGAAGAAGGAACCCGCCGACCAGGCCGTATTGTCCCCCGAGGAGAAGAAGGCGGCGACGAGCGCCAAACGCGCCGCCACGCGTGCCGCCAACAAGGCTGTCAAAGACGCCGCCTTGGCCGGAGGCGACAGCACCGCGTCGGCAGTCGCCAGGCCTGAACCCAAAAAGCGCGGGCCCAAGCCCGGCGCCAAAGCCGCGGCGCAAGCCGCCGGCAAGGCCGCCAACGGCGACGACGACACCGATGAGGACGTCGAGGTTGACCTCGACGACGTTGTGGTCGAGGCCGTTGAGATCGGTGAGGACGGAGAGGAGATCCCGGCCAAGGCAGCAGCCGCCACCGGCTCCGGCTTTGTCTACTCCGACGCCGACGACGACGACGCCCCCGTGCAGCAGGTCATGTCCGCCGGCGCCACCGCCGACCCCGTCAAGGACTACCTGAAGCAGATCGGCAAGGTCGCCCTGCTGAATGCCGAGCAGGAAGTCGACCTCGCCCTGCGCATCGAGGCCGGCCTCTTTGCCGAGGAGAAAATTAACGCCGACGACGGAACCATGGATCCGAAGCTCAAGCGCGAGCTCGAATTCGTCATCCACGACGGCAAACGTGCCAAGAACCACCTGCTGGAGGCCAACCTTCGCCTCGTCGTCTCACTGGCCAAGCGCTACACCGGCCGCGGCATGCTGTTCCTGGACCTGATCCAGGAAGGCAACCTGGGCCTGATCCGTGCGGTCGAGAAGTTCGATTACACCAAGGGCTTCAAGTTCTCCACCTACGCCACCTGGTGGATCCGCCAGGCCATCACCCGCGCCATGGCCGACCAGGCCCGCACCATCCGCATCCCGGTGCACATGGTGGAAGTCATCAACAAGCTGGCACGCGTGCAGCGCCAGATGCTGCAGGACCTCGGCCGCGAACCTACGCCGGAAGAGCTGGCCCTCGAACTGGACATGACGCCCGAAAAGGTCGTCGAGGTCCAGAAGTACGGCCGTGAGCCGATCTCACTGCACACCCCGCTGGGCGAGGACGGTGACTCGGAATTCGGTGACCTCATCGAGGACTCCGAGGCCGTGGTCCCGGCTGACGCGGTGAGCTTCACCCTGCTGCAGGAACAGCTGCACTCGGTGCTGGACACCCTCTCCGAACGCGAGGCCGGCGTGGTCGCGATGCGCTTCGGCCTGACCGACGGACAGCCGAAGACGTTAGACGAAATCGGCAAGGTCTACGGCGTCACGCGCGAGCGGATCCGCCAGATCGAATCCAAGACCATGTCCAAGCTGCGGCACCCGTCGCGGTCCCAGGTCCTCCGGGACTACCTGGACTAGGCAGGTACCACACAACGCGGGGTCACTTCCCGCCCATCATCTTCGGAGGATGGGCGGGAAGTGACCCCGCGTTGTTCGTTAAAGTGGAAAGGCCCCTCCGGATTCGGAGGGGCCTTTCTCAAATGGTCTAGTCGACCGGGACCGGCGGCTTCTCGTGAAGGCGTCCAGTCTCGTCGTGCCAGTCTGAGCTGAGCGGCCGTAGCGTCGGCTCCACGGCGCGGGCGTGGTGGCCGCAGAAAAGAAGCTCACCCCCGGAGGCGCCGAGAACAACCCGGACATATGCCTGTGCTCCGCAACGATCGCACCGGTCGACGGTGGTAAGTGTGCGGTCCGCAACTGCTGTTGTCATGTTCGGCCTCCTTGGTAGATCGGTATACCTATATAACCAGCATTCGCGGCGAATCCATGGCTTGGATGGGCCACTTTCGCTGTACGCGTATCACGTCTCGATAACGGCGTCCGGCGCGTTGGGCTCCGGGGGAGTGGCAGCACGCCGGACGGCGGCACTCCGACTACCCTAGGAAGAGCGCCAAAAGCTTTGCCCGTCCAATGGCGACGGTCCCGTTCCTGAAGGAGTTTCCGCCCCGTGGCCCCAAGTTCTGATTACACCGCCCGGCATCTCTCCGTGCTGGAGGGCCTCGAGGCCGTCCGAAAGCGCCCGGGCATGTACATCGGTTCCACCGATTCCCGCGGACTCATGCACTGCCTCTGGGAAATCATCGACAACTCCGTCGACGAGGCCCTCGCCGGCTTTGGCCACGACATCAAAATCATCCTGCATGCGGACAACTCGGTGGAGATCCACGACGACGGACGCGGCGTCCCGGTGGATATCGAACCGAAAACCGGGCTGAGCGGCGTCGAGGTCGTCTTCACCAAACTGCACGCCGGCGGCAAGTTCGGCGGCGGTTCCTACACCGCCTCCGGCGGACTGCACGGCGTCGGCGCATCCGTTGTCAATGCCCTGTCCGCCCGGCTTGACGTGGAAGTCGACCGCGGCGGCAAGACCTACAAGATGTCCTTCCGCCGTGGCGAGCCCGGCCGCTTCAAGGACACCGGCACCAGGCCCGACCCGGCTTCGGTCTTCGCGCCCTTCGTCGACGGGTCCGTCCTGGACATCGTGGGCAAGACCAAGCGCGGCGTCACCGGCACACGGATCCGCTACTGGGCGGACCGGCAGATCTTCACCCCGGACGCCAAGTTCTCCTACGACGAACTGGCCGCCCGCGCCCGCCAGACCTCCTTCCTGGTCCCCGGCCTGAAACTCACCGTCCTGGACGCGCGCAAGCTCCCCGGCACCCCGGGCGAGTCGGGCCCGCATGAGGAAGTGTTCCACCACGACGGCGGCATCTCCGAGTTCGTTGAGTACCTCGCCGCAGACCCTGCCGTCACGGACATCTGGCGGCTGCATGGCGCCGGCAAGTTCAAGGAAACTGTCCCGGTCATCGATGAGAAGGGCCACAGCCAGCTCACCGAGGTCGAACGGGACTGCGAGGTCGACGTCGCGCTTCGCTGGGGCATCGGCTACGACAGCACCGTGCGCACCTTCGTCAACATCATCTCCACCCCCAAGGGCGGCACCCACCAGGCCGGCTTCGAACAGGCGCTCCTGAAGACCTTCCGCAAAGCCGTCGAAACCAACGCCCGGAAGCTCAAGGCCGGCAACGACAAGATCGAGAAGGACGACATCTTTGCGGGACTCACCGCAGTCCTTACCGTCCGGCTTGCCGAACCGCAGTTCGAGGGCCAGACCAAGGAAATCCTGGGCACCTCCGCCGTGCGGGCCATCGTCGCCAAGGTGGTGGAACAGGAGATCAACGCGAAGCTGACCTCGTCCCACCGCAACGACAAGGCCCAGTCGGCACTGCTGCTGGAAAAGATCGTCAGCGAAATGAAGTCCCGTATCTCGGCGCGTGTCCACAAGGAGACCCAGCGGCGCAAGAACGCCCTGGAAACGTCGTCCATGCCCACCAAGCTCGCGGACTGCCGCACGGACGACGTCGCCCGCTCCGAACTGTTCATCGTCGAAGGCGACTCGGCGCTCGGAACCGCCAAGCTGGCACGCTCCTCCGACTTCCAGGCGCTGCTTCCCATCCGCGGCAAGATCCTCAACGTGCAGAAAGCCTCGGTGGGCGACATGCTTTCCAATGCCGAGTGTGCGGCCCTCATCCAGGTCGTGGGCGCGGGCTCCGGCCGGAGCTTCGACATCAGCGCCGCCCGGTACGGCAAGGTCATCCTGATGACGGACGCAGATGTCGACGGCGCCCACATCCGCACGCTCCTGCTGACGCTGTTCTTCCGCTACATGCGGCCGATGATCGAGCAGGGCCGCGTCTTCGCTGCCGTCCCGCCGCTGCACAGGGTGGAGGTCATCAACGCCGGCCAGAAGGCCAACGAGATGATCTACACCTACTCCGAGGCCGAACTGCACGTCCTGCTCGACCGTCTTGCCAAGGACGGCAAGCGCTACAAGGAACCGATCCAGCGCTACAAGGGCCTGGGCGAGATGGACGCGGAGCAGCTGGCCGAAACCACCATGGACCCGCGGCACCGCACCCTGCGCAAGGTCGGAATCGAAAACGCCAAGGACGCCGAAGAGACCTTTGATCTCCTGATGGGGTCCGATGTCGCGCCCCGCAAGGACTTCATCATCGCCGGCGCGGCGAGCCTGGACCGGGAGCGCATCGACGCCTGACACCAGGCGCACGAGGGCTGCTGCGGCCCGCATCGTCCGCGTCGCGGGGCATTTGCGCCAGTGCCTAAATGCCCTCTAACCGTACTGACTCCTTCCGATAGTGTCGTCTCACGGCTCCGGGCAATGACGCCCGGAGCCGGATTCCGCAGCACGAATCCAGGAGACCCCTATGAGGCAAACTCGGAATATCCAGCGCGCGGCCATCGCCGCCACGATCGGACTGGCGGTCAGCTTCGCGCCTCCGGCCCTTGCGGCAACCGGAACCAGCTCGGAAGCCCTGCGTTCGGCGGTGTCGGCCCCAAACATCAAGGCACACCTGCAAGCCCTCCAGGCCATCGCGACCGCCAACGGCGGTAACCGTGCGGCGGGAACCCCAGGCTACGAGGCCTCCGCCCGGTACATCGAAACGAAGCTCGCGGCGGCCGGCTACACGACGGTCCGGCAGCCGTTCACGTACGAACAGTACGCCACCGTTGGAGCCACGCTGGAACGGGTGTCGCCGACGCCCAAGGCCTATGCCTACGGGGACGGCTTCCTCGACATGGACTACTCCGGCGAGGGGGACATCACCGCCCCCGTGTCGGCCGTGGACATCAATTTGGCCGGTGACCGTGCGTCGACCAGCGGCTGCGAAGCGGGCGACTTTGCCGGCTTCACACCGGGGAACATCGCGCTGATCCAGCGCGGCACCTGCACGTTCCGGATCAAGGCGGACAACGCCGCTGCCGCCGGGGCCGCGGGAGCCATCATCTTCAACCAGGGCAACGCCGTCCCCGGCGAAGACCGACTCGGGCTGTTTGGCGGCACCCTCGGCGCGCCGCAGCCGGCCATCCCGGTGGTCAGCACGAGCTTCGACAACGGCTCCGAACTCGCCGGGCTGCACAACGCCGTGATGCACCTTGCCGTCGACGCCACCATCACCCAGACCGCGTCCTTCAACATCCTGGCCGATACCGGCGGCCGTGCGGACCGGACCGTCCTGGTGGGCGCGCACCTGGACTCGGTGGCCGAAGGGCCCGGCATCAACGACAACGGCACCGGCACGGCCTCCATCCTGGAAACCGCGATCCAGCTCAAGAAGCCCGGCAGCCCGGCCCTGACGAACCGGGTGCGCTTTGCCTTCTGGGGCGGGGAAGAGGCCGGGCTGATCGGCTCGGATTACTACGTCTCCCAGCTCACGGCGCGCCAGATCAAGGACCATGCCGTCAACCTCAACTTCGACATGGTGGGCTCGCCAAACTTTGTCCGCTACGTGTACGACGGCGACGGCTCGGCATTCGGCGGAAAGGGCCCCAACGGCTCCGCGTTGGTGGAGAAGGTCTTCCTGGACTACTTCAAGTCCCAGAACCTGCCCGTTGTGCCGACCGCCTTCGACGGGAGATCCGACTACTCCGGTTTCATCAACAACGGCATCCCGGCCGGAGGACTGTTCACCGGTGCGGAAGACCTGAAAACCGCTGACGAGGCGGCCGTCTTCGGCGGCACTGCCGGTGTGGCCCACGATTCCTGCTACCACCAGGCGTGCGACACCATCGACAGGGTGAACGATACAGTGCTGGAGCAAATGGCGGACGCGATTGCCCACTCCACGCTCACCTTCGCGATGACCACCTCGGCAGTCAATGGCACCACCAAGGGCAACGGTACCGGCAACGTGGACCTCGAGTACAAGGCCAACAAGCTGATCAAGTAGCCACTGGCGCCAGCAGTGCGACAGCGGTACAACAGACGCGGGCCGCCCCGCCGGGGGGGGGGGCGGCCCGCGTCTTGTGTGCGCTGCCTTCGGCGGCGGCGGCCGCCGCTGCCGGCCGCCGAGGGGAGTCAGCCCAGCAGGCCGGGAACAATCAGCAGTGCCGTCGGGACCGCGAGCAGCAGCAGGCATGCTGCCAGCACAGCCGCGCGCAGGGGTTCCGGGAGCGGCGGCTGCGGGGAGAGCAGGCGGCTGACGCGCGACGCCGTCGTCTGGGCCGAACCGGCGCCGCCGGTGGCACCCGGCTGGCCGGGTTCGACGTCGGACAGTTCCGGCTCGCCGAAGGCCATCCGTGCGCCGGGGGCGCCGGGGGAGCCACTGGCGACAATCGCGATCGCCTTGATCAATGTCGCCTTGGTTTCGGTTCTCAGCGCGACGTCGTCGGCGAGCATCTCGATCAGCGAGTTGACCGCCTCCTGCGCCAGGCGGGTGGTGGGCAGCCACGGTAGGGCCTGCCGCCAGGCTGCAAAGGCCCAGAGCAGCAGATGGTGGCGCTGGTCCAGGTGGGCGTTCTCATGGTTCAGGACCGCACGGAGCTCGGCGGGCTCGAGGGCCGCCATAAGACCGTCGGAGAGGACGGTGACCGAGCGGGCGCCTCCGGGCAGGCAGTACGCGACGGGCGAGTCGACATTGATCACCATGGTCCGCGGGCCGTCGGTGGAGGGTGAGGCGAGCAGCGCCAGCAGTTCGCGGTGGCGCCGCCGCTGGCGCTGGATCTTGTAGTAGGTCAGCAGCAGGGTGAACACCAGGTGGGCCGTCAGCAGGGCCGCGGCGGACAGTGCGAAAATGTGCCAGAAGCCCAGCGCGGTGGTGGGCGCGTTGTTGAAGACCATCCCGGCAAGGGCACGCAGGCCGGCCAGGAGGTTGTCACCGACCGGCTCCAGGCCGTAGACCAGCATGGCGCCGATCATGGACAGCCCGCCGGCGAGGGCGATCGCCTGCCACAGCAGCATGGCTGTGAACGGAGAACGAGCCGGCCACTGGGCGCGCGAAAGCAGGACAGGCACCGGCCAGGCCAGCACTATCGCGAGGACCGCCAGAAACCATGAGGTCCAGAACATCGGGCGCTAGCTGAGTCCCAGCAGCTTGCGCAGCGTTTCTGCCTCGGTATCGGTGACGGAACCAATAAAGCGCGCCAGCACTGCCTCGCGGTCCGGCGCGGAGCCCAGGACCTCGTGCATCAGTTCAGCAGTGTGGTCCTCGCGGCTGGAGACTGCCTGGTAGCGGTGCGGGCGGGTGCCGCGTTCACGCTCGACCAGGCCCTTGCGCTCAAGGCGGGAGAGCACGGTCAGTACCGTCGTGACGGCCAGATCCTTGCCCTCGTGTCCTGCGGTGCCGTTTTCGGCGCGTGTGCTCTGTGCGAGCAGGTCCCGCAAGGTGTTCGCTGTTGCAGCCTCATGGCCTGCCCAGAGCAGATCCATCACTGCCCGTTCCAGTTCACCGAGACTTGCCATTCCGTACGTCCTTCGTGAGTGCCGCTCCGGCCAATCGACTCTGCCGCGCGGTCCGTGAATACTTCAGTCTTAAATTTACCGTGTTTTGCGGATAGTTTCTACATGAGGTAGAAGTGCCGTCCCGTGTCGCCCGTTTGATTGCTGCCTACCGGATTGCCCGCCGCTGAAGGCCGGCCGCCAATGCATCAGCAGGGAGTGCGCCGGTGGAGGGGCGGGGGAGCAGCGCGGCGACAATCGATCAACCTGCTGGAGCCATTGCTCTGTAGGCTAGAGGGTAATTCTGCGGTTGATGATCTTGTCGGCTGTTTCGTAGATGGTCTGGTTGTTGGCGCGGGCATAGCCGCGCATCAGGGCGAATGCCGCGTTCATGTCGACGTTGGAAGTGTGGGCGATGACGCCCTTGGCCTGTTCGATCAGGATGCGGCTGTTGAGGGCACGCTGCAGCTGTTCGTTGATCAGGGCGCTTTCCCTCGCGGCGCGTTCCTGCAGGAGCGAGATGGTTGCCACATCAGCGAAGGCTTGGGCAATGGCGGCGTCGTCGGCGGTGAGGGGACCGACCTCGTGTCCAAAGAGGTTCAAGGCGCCGATGGTCCGGCTGCGCAGGCGCATGGGGACGGCGTGCAGGGACCGGAATCCCTGTGAAAGTGCAGAGGACTGGAACAGCGGCCATCGGGAGCCCTGCGCCGCGATGTCATCGATGGCTACGACTGCTCCGGTCCGGTAGCAGTCCACGCACGGACCGACACCGGCCTCGAGCTGGAGGACTTCCACCAGTTGGCTTTCCTCGCTCGTCGAGGCCATTACCTGGAGGTCCCCGTCCGGATCGACCAGAACGAGTCCTGCAGCGGCGGCGTCAAGAATGCCGACGGATTCATCCACCAGTGTGTGGAGGAGGTCGAAGACGTCGTAGTCCGCCACGAGTGTGTCCGCTATCTTGACGAATGCGGCACTCACGCGTCCGGCGCGGCTTATCATCGCCATATTCGGATTCTACTGCACTCGCCCGGCTGAGCCGCCTCCGGGGCTGAAGTCAAGGCTTCGGCTGACCACGTCCCGGGCGACCTCCCGGACGGTACGTCCATGGGCAAATGCGTGTGCCCGTATCAGCAGCAGTGCGTCCCGGGCAGTCGTTCCGCTTTGGGCCAGTACCATGCCGGTGGCCTGGTGCACCTCGCGCCGTGACAGAGGAGAGCCATCCGGCGCGGCGTCAGCGCCGTCTGCGGGGTCAAGGGTCAGGAGCTGGCGCAGCAGGTTCCAGGTTGCGGCGTCGGCGAGCTGCAGGGCTGTGGAATGCTTTGCCGGGCTCAGGGGGCCGGGTTCAGAACTGTAAAGCTCCACGACACCGATATCCAACGCGCCGAGCGTGAGCGGGAAAACGAAGAGTGCCGCAACATCCAGCTCCATGAGGGATTTTGCAAAGACCGGCCAGGCGGCATGCGCTCCCTTGCGCACATCCGGCAGAAGCACGGGTCTGCGGGTTTGCAAGGCTTCCCAGCGCGGGCCTTCACCCAGGTCGAACTGCAGTTCGTCGATCCGTGCGGAGACGGCATTGCTGGCACACACCATTGTCTCCGGCGCCAGCCCGGTGAACACTGAGATCGCCGCCCCGGAGATGGGCAACGCTTCAAGGAAGCCGGCGCACAGGCCGGCATCCAGTCCCTCCGCCATGGAGTCTGTGCCATCACCCATGCCGGGCAGCCGGGCCGGTGGAATCCATGAAGCCGATTTTTCCCGCCGGGGGAGAGGGGTGCCACTCAACGGTCCGGTACAAAATACTGGCCATGGGGTCGTGCCTCCTCAGCCTGGTCGGAGTGCCATCAATCGCGATGGAAACCCTGGGTGGTTGTTTCGGTTTGTGCCTGCCCCGACGTGAGCCCGATGGCGGGCATTAGTTCCCCTTTTCTGCCATCGCTGGCACGGCGGTATGGACCCGCCGCGGGCGCCCTATCGTCTTGGTTCAAGTTCAGATAAAATGGCCGTGTTGCCCCGGACCCCGGTAGCGCCATTATTCGGCGAACTATCCAGGAGTATTCCACTGATGCCAGGCAACCCCAAGCTTAGAGCCCCTTCCGTACACCCGTTCCACCGTCCCCTGGTCATCACTGATCCTCCGTGCCCCGAGGACCGGAAGGCCGACGAACAGCAGATCGTCCAGTCGGATGACTTCGGGGACATGCCGGCGCCGACGGCCCAGGCACTCCGACAGGTGCCGGCGGCTGAGCTTGCCAAATTCCTGTGGAGGCGGCAGGAACCGGGTCTTGACCAGCTGCCGTCGTCCGCCGGAGGCCGCGGTAAGGGGCAGGATTCCGGGATATGGCGGGATCAGCTGTTGGCAGAGATCGAGGAACTCGCCAGGGCGCTCAAGGAGAACGTGGCCCGGTACTCCTCGTCACGGGCCGGCCATTCATTCGGACTTGCCGCGGAACCAGCCAACGAGACTGCCGTGGTGTGGATTCAGGATGCGCTGGAGGATATAGCCGCGACCGCCCTGGGGATTGAAATCGCGTCACGCAAGCTGTTCCTCCAGGCAGCCTCGGCCCGGGACTATGACTCGACCAACGAAACCCCCCGGGAACATACGGCAGGTACCGGCGAATGACCGGCCCCGTCGAAGTCGAATGGACCCATCTCGTGGAGTTTCTGGAAACGCGCATCGCAGAGCAGGAATCAGCCATCCGGGCGGGAACTTTCGCCGCAGGGACCGTCGACTTTCCTGCACCGAGCTCAACGACGCCGAAGGGACAGTTGCCATCGCCCGCAGGTCGATGCTCACCATTCTCGCGGGCTCGCATCGTGACCATCCCGACTACGACCCGGCCTGGGCGCCCGACCTGCCAATAGATACTCCCCAGGAGCCTTCCAAGGTCTGAAACGCATGGCCCGGCGCACCAGCGGCTGCTCCGGCTGCCCGGGCGGCAGCGCTCTTCGGGCCCCGGCCGATCCACTGCGGGCCGTTGGGAGCCGTGGGACTCCGGGTGCAGGGAACCTCCACAATGTTCTACACTCTGTAGAAGAAGCTTTCTACGTGATGTAGAAGTTGCTCGCCCAGCAAAGTTAGGGACTGCCTTGGACGCCTTGGAAATCGCACGGTGGCAATTCGGAATCACCACCGTCTACCACTTCATGATGGTGCCGCTCACGATCGGGCTGGGCCTCGTCGTGGCCGTGATCCAGACGATGTGGCACCGGACCGGCAAACCCGAGTACCTCCGGATGACCAAGTTCTGGGGCAAGCTCTTCCTGATCAACTTCATCATGGGTGTCGCCACCGGCATTGTGCAGGAGTTCCAGTTCGGCATGGCGTGGAGCGAGTACAGCCGCTTCGTCGGCGACGTGTTCGGCGCGCCCCTGGCCATGGAAGCCCTCCTGGCGTTCTTCGTAGAGTCGACCTTCCTGGGTCTGTGGATCTTCGGCTGGAAGCAGCTCAAGCCCGCCGTCCACCTCGCCTGCCTCTGGATCGCCGTGATCGGCTCGGTCTTCTCCGCCTACTTCATCATCGTGGCGAACAGCTGGATGCAGCATCCGGTTGGTGTCGAGATGATCAACGGCCGTCCGGTGATGACCGATGCCTGGGCGGTCTTCACCAACAACACGGCCCTGGTGGCCGTCCCGCACACCCTCTTCGGCGCCCTCGCCGTCGCCGGCGCCTTCCTGCTGGGCATTGCCTGGTACCACCTGTGGCGCCGCCGCCACGATGGAATCGACACCATCGGCGCGGACGGCAGGGTCATTCCCGGCGAGGCCGCCATCCCCGGCCGCGACCGCACCGACCACGCCGTCTGGATCCGCTCCCTCCGGATCGGCGCCGTCGTCGCCATGATTTCCTTCGCCGGCACGGCCATCACCGGCGACCTGCAGGGCAAGCTCATGTTCGAACAGCAGCCCATGAAGATGGCGGCCGCCGAAGCGGCCTGCCACGACGGCACCGGCTTCTCCATCCTGAGCATCGGCAACGTCGGCTCGAAGAACTGCGATGACGTCGTCGCCGTCATCGAGGTCCCCGGGATCCTGTCCTTCCTCGCCAAGGGTGACTTCACCACCGAGGTCAAGGGCGTCAACAGCCTGCTGGACCAGTACAAGGCCGACTACGGCACCAACCTGCCCGACAACCCCATCTACGGGGAACGGGCCGGGCAGGAGATCCAGTACGTTCCGGTCATGGAAGTCACCTACTGGGGCTTCCGGATGATGATCGGCTTTGGCGCAGTGGCGGCCATGGCCGCGCTGGCAGCCCTGTGGGTTACCCGCAAGGGGACCGTTCCCGCCTCCCGAGGCCTCATGCGGCTGGCCGTGTTCGGGATCCTGGCACCCTTCGGAGCCAACGCCGCCGGCTGGATCTTCACCGAGATGGGCCGGCAGCCGTTCGTCGTCGCCCCCAACCCGGATCCCAGCGGGATCGACCAGGTCTTTATGTTCACCGCCGCAGCCGTCTCACCCGGAGTTTCGGCCGGCGAGCTCCTGACCTCCCTCATCGTGCTGACCAGCGTGTACGCGGTGCTGCTGGTGGTCGAGGTCAAGCTGTTAGTCAAGTACATCCGCGGCGGGGTGGTCGCAGCCATGCCGGAACTCGCCCACGTCCCAGCCGACGAGGACGCCACCCCCAAGGGAGGCGGTCCCGGCAAGCCCGGGGATGCCGACGACGTCCTGGCCTTCGCCTACTAAGCCCCACGAAACGCAGAGGATACTCAGCATGGAACTGCTTCCCACCATCTGGTTCATCGCCATCGCGGTGCTGTGGACGGGCTATCTCTTTCTCGAGGGCTTCGACCTCGGCGTCGGGATGCTGTTCAAGGGCTTTGCCCGGAACGACACCGAACGCCGCGTGCTGCTCAATACCGTCGGCCCGGTCTGGGACGGCAACGAGGTCTGGCTCCTGACGGCCGGCGGTGCCACCTTCGCGGCCTTCCCGCTCTGGTACGCCTCCCTGTTCTCCGCGCTCTACCTGCCGCTGCTCCTGGTGCTCGTGGCCCTCATCTTCCGCGCCGTGGCCTTCGAATACCGCGGCAAAGTCGACAACCCCCGGTGGCGCGCCCGCTGGGACTGGGCCATCTCGCTCGGATCCCTCGTGGCCGCCTTCGGCGTCGGAGCCGCCCTGGCACTGACCACCACCGGGCTGCCACTGAACGCCAACGGCGACCGTGAAGGCGGCCCGTTCGCGTGGTTCAGCGCCTATGCCGTGCTGGGCGGCCTCGCCGTCGTCGGGTTCTCGCTGCTGCACGGCCTCGCCTTCCTGGCCCTGAAGACCGACGGCGACGTCCGGCACCGCGCACGCCAGTGGTTCGTCCGCCTCCTGCCCGTGCTCCTGCTGCCGATCGCGGGCTGGGCGGTGAGCCTGCAGCTGCTCAGCGGCGAGATCTGGACCGTGCTGGCCGTTGTCGCCGCCGTCGTGGCCGCCGCCCTGGCCTGGAACTTCGCCCGCAGGGGCGCCGAGGGCCGCGCGTTCCTGTCCCTGGGCGCGTTCCTGCTGCTTGGCAGCGCTTCGATCTTCGGCGCAGCCTTCCCCGTGGTACTGCCGTCCACGCTGAACCCGGACTTCAACCTGACCATCTCCAACGCCTCCTCCTCGGACTACACCCTCGGGCTGATGACGATCGTCGCCTGCATCGGGCTGCCGCTGGTCCTCGTCTACCAGGCATGGACGTACTGGGTGTTCCGGCGCCGGGTCAGCGACGCGCACATCCCGGAAGCCCACAGCTTCCTCCCGGCCATCGCCGCCAAAGCCCTGGCACCCAAGGACTAGCACCTGATGAGACCGCAGTTCCCCACAGGCCCCGCCAACCGCGCCGCCCTCTACCTGCTGGGCCTGCTCGCGGCCCTGAAGGCGCTGTCCCTCGTGCTGATGGGGCAGGCGGTCGCGTCCATGCTGGCGGGCCTGATGGCCGGCGATCCAGCCTGGGGCGGGCAGCTGTACTGGGGAGTTGCCGGCGTCGTGCTGCGGTCCCTGACCGTCTGGGCACAGGCTGTCGCCTCGCGCCGGGCGGCGCTGGGCGTGAAGGAAGAACTGCGCTCGCAGCTGCTCGAGCGCGCGCTGCGCAACGGCACCCGGTCCGCCGGGCCCTCCGACGGCGGCCTCGCCATTCTCGCGACCCGGGGACTGGACGCCCTGGACAACTACTACACGCAGTTCCTGCCGGCCCTGGTGAACTGCGCGGCGATTCCGCTGCTGCTGGGCGCGCGCATCCTCTACGCCGACTGGATCAGCGCCGTCGTTATTGTGCTGACCGTTCCGCTGGTGCCGCTCTTTATGATCCTGATCGGACGCTACACCGATGACCGCGTCCGGCAAGCCCAGTCGACCCTGTCCAAGCTGTCCGGACACATGCTGGAGCTCGCCAAGGGCCTGCCCGTCCTTGTGGGGCTGGGCCGTGCCACCGCACAGCGCAAGGCCCTCGAGGACCTCTCCGAGGAGTACCGCCACCGGACCATGGGGACCCTGCGGACCGCCTTCCTCTCCGCCCTCGCGCTGGAACTCATCGCCACCATCTCCGTGGCCGTCGTCGCAGTCTTCATCGGCGTCCGCCTGGTCCACGGCGACATGGCACTGGAAGCGGGTCTGCTGGCCCTGATCCTCGCCCCCGACTGCTACCTCCCGCTCCGGGAACTCGGCACCGCCCACCACGCCAGCGACGACGGCCGCGCCGCTCTTGCCGAAACCACCGCCGTCCTCGGGGCCCCCGAGGCCACGCCGCTGCGGCCCGATGCCCTGGCCGCTGCCGGGGCGGGAGGAGCCGCGCATCCGCCCGCGCTGCACGTGGCCGGGCTGACTGTCCGCTACGGCGGCCGGACGGACGCCGCCGTCGGGCCGCTCAGTTTCACCGCCGCCCCGGGCCGGATCACAGCCCTCGACGGCCCCAGCGGCGCCGGCAAGAGCACGGTCCTCGGGGTGCTGGCCGGCACCATCGGGACCGGCGGCGGTCCGGGCCGCCACACCACAGTCACCGGCCGGCTCAAAGGGTTCACGACGGCGGACCTCGCCTGGGTGCCGCAGCATCCCGTGATGGTCGCCCCGACCGTGCTGGAGGAAGTCCTGCTCTATCTGGGAGCCGCAGCGGGCGGTGACTCGGTCGGCGCTGGGTCCGACGCTGGCGGGGCCGCGGCCCTGCGCTGCCTGGCCGCCTGCGCCGCGGAGCACCTCGCCCCGAAGCACCCCGCCGAACTCAGCCCGGGGGAGCTGCGCCGTGTCGCACTGGCCCGCGGCCTGGCCCGGATCGAGGCAGGCGCCACGGTGCTGCTCCTCGATGAACCCACCGCCCACCTGGACCGGGAATCCGCCACCGCCGTCAGCGGCGCCATCGCCGGGCTGCGTGGAAGGGTCACCGTCCTGCTGGTGGCCCATGACCGGCAGACCCGGGAACTTGCCGATGAGCTGGTGGCCGTGGCTCCCGGCGCAGCGACGGCGTCGGGTGTCGAACCGTCCGCCGCCGAGGCGCCGGGTGTCCACCCGCAGACGGAGGGCCGGCCTGACGGGTCCCACCCTGAATTCCACCCTGCTGAATTCCAGGCAGCCGGGCGACTGCCTGCTGAACGCCCGCTGGTCGATGACAGTGAACCCCGTACGCCGCAGGCCGGTGCCGCCGCACCTGCCGCCCGCGGTGCGACGGCAGCCCGGCTCCGCCGGCTGCTCGCACCGGTCCGGGTCAAGTTCGCCGCAGCGGGCGCCGTCGGTACGCTGGCGGCCCTGTTCGCCGTCGCCCTCTCGGGACTGTCGGGCTGGCTGATCATCCGCGCCAGCGAGCAGCCGCCCATTCTCTACCTGCTCACCGCGATCGTGGGAGTGCGCTTCTTCGGCATCGGCCGGGCCGCGTTGCGCTACCTTGAACGCCTCCTGCTGCACGACGCCGTCTTTGCCGCCCTGACCCGGCTCCGCGGCCAGCTCTGGGAGTCGCTGAGCCGGCGGGCCCTCTCGCTGCGCCGGCTGCTGCAGGGCGGCAACGTCCTGGGCACCGTGGTGGACGACGTCGACACGGTCCGGGAGCTGCTGCCCCGGGTGGTCCTGCCACCGCTGACCGCCGTGGCCGTTGCGGCCGCTGCCGTCACCGGCATCGCACTGCTCCTGCCGGCGGCGCTCCCTGCCGTGATTGCCGCCGCCCTGCTGAGCCTCGTGGCCGCCCCCGCCCTGGCCCTCGCAGCCGACCGGATGTCCGCCGGCACCGAGCAACGGCTGCGCTCCGGCGTCCTCCGCCTGGTGGCGGCAGCCCTCGATGCCCGCGCCGAACTCCACGCCAACAGCGTCTCCGCGCCGGTGCTCGCCGCCATCACCAGCGCCGACCGCTCCGCCACGGCCGCCTCACAGCGCTCGGCCTGGGCCGAAGGACTCGGCCAGGGGCTGACGGTGCTGGCCTGCGGGACCGCCGCCCTCGCCAGTGCCGTGCTGGCCGCTCCACTGGCCCTCAGCGGAGCGGTCGACGCCTCGACGGTCGCCGTCGTCGTGCTGCTCCAGCTCGCGCTTGTGGAGCCCTACGCGGCCATCACGACGGCGGTCCGCCAGTACCCTGCGCTGCGGGCCGTCCTTGAGCGCATCGGCGAAGCGGGTGTTCTGGACGACGACACCGCCGAGGCTTCCGCCGGGCTTGTCCCCGTGGCCGGCAGGACCGGAGGCAAGCCCGGGCTCGAACTGCGGAACCTCGCCGCTGCCTGGCCCGGCGGGCCCCCGGTCTTCACCGGGCTTACCGCCACCGCCGAACCCGGGCGCTGGCTCGCCGTCACCGGGGCCTCAGGCTCCGGGAAGTCCACCCTGCTCGCCGTCGTCCTCGGCTTCCTCCCGGCCGCAGGGGGGCACATCCTGCTGGGCGGGCGGGCGGCCTGGTGCCCGCAGGAGGCGCACCTCTTCGACTCGACGATCCGCGGCAACCTGCTGCTGGGGCTTCCGGAGGGCCAGCGCGGGGATGCGCCGGAGCCGCGGCTGCAGGACGCCCTGGCCGCCGTGGGCCTCGGGCCGCTGATCAGGCGGCTGGAACACGGCCTGGATACCCGGATCGGACCCGGCGGGGCCTTCCTCAGCGGAGGCGAACGGCAGCGCCTCGCCGTGGCCCGCACCCTCCTGACCGGAGCCGACGTGATCCTGCTGGACGAACCCACCGCGCACCTGGATGCTGAGTCCGGCCTGGCGATGCTGGCCGAGCTCCGGCTTGGCCTGCGTGAGCGCACGGTGGTCCTCGTGACGCACAATCCGGAGGACATCGCCGCGGACGACATCCGCCTGGACCTGGACCGCGCGGCGGCCCGCCACACAGCGCATTCCCGGGAGTCAACGCCGTTGCTGGCGCGGGGGTAGGCCGGACGTTAGCCTGTTGCCATGAACGGACGCGCCGGGCCCCACGCCAGCCTGGACCCCCGCCTGCAGTGGCGGGCCGCCGGGACCGCGGACCTGGACGGCTGGGCGGCGCTGATCGCCCGGACGGCCGCCGTCGAACGGCCAGTCTGGTACGAGCGCCGCGCCGACCTGGAACAGGTCCTCGAATCGAAGAAGAACCCGGCCGCCGCGGACACCATCCTCGGCTTCGACGCGCAGGGCGTGGCCAGGGCTTATGGCCGCATCACCAAGAACCCGGAGGGGGAGAAGGCGATCGGGTACGGCGGCGTCGATCCCGGATGGCAGGGGAACGGGATCGGCACCGGGTTGCTGGGCTGGATGGAGGCGAGGACCCGGCAGCGCTTTGCCGAGGACGCCGTGCCGGACGCCACCCCCAGGCTGCGGCTCCATATGGAACAGCAGCATACGCACCAGGCGGCGCTGTTCGCGGACGCCGGCTACCGGACAGTCCGCTACTACAACGAGATGCACCGGCCGCTCCAGGACGGCCTCCCCGCAGTGGTGCTGGACGGCGGCTTGGACCTCGTGGGATTCGGTCCCGGGTTGCACGAGCCCGTGCGGCTGGCCCACAACGACGCCTTCCGGGACCACTGGGGCAGCGAGCCCCGCGACGAGGAAGCCTGGGGCTTGGTCGTCAGCGATCCGTTGGCCCGGCCTGACCTGAGCGCCGTGGTTGTCGAACAGTCCACCGGCAGGGTTGCCGGATACCAGCTTGCCAGCCATGACACGGTCAGCGCGGAGGTGCGGGGCTACAAAGAGGGCTACACGGACCTGCTGGGCGTGCGGCGGGAGTTCCGCGGCCGCGGAGTGGCACAGGCCCTCCTGGCGGACGCGATGCGCCGATTCGCCGCGGCCGGGATGGACACGGCATCCCTCGACGTCGACTCGGAGAACCCCACCGGCGCCCTGGCCCTCTACGCCAAGATGGGCTACGTCACCGTCAACAGCAGCATGGCCTGGGACAAGGATCTGTAGCTAGCCGTCCACGCGCTAGCCGTCCACATCGTGGAGGTGATGGACGACGTCGTGCAGGAAGTACTGCGAGAACGTCAGGACGGTGAACTCCGAGCCGTTGCTGCGGGTTCCCTTGCGGCCCCACTGGTCCTCCGGGACCCGGCCAAAGGAAGCCGCGATCTGCTCACCCTCCGTGGTGAGCTCCGCGCTGACCTTGGCCGGGTCCGCGTTGGCATAGTCCTTCTCGACCGCGGTGAGGTCCTGGTCCCAGTCCGGGAACCGGGCGTCCTCCTCGCGCAGCATGAGGTCCAGCCGGTAGTCAAAGAGGCTGAAGACGTCCCGGACATGGCAGGCGTACTCCAGCACCGACCACGTGTTTTCGTCAGGGCGTTCCGCCACGTCCGGACGCCGCAGCGCCGCACGCCAGCGGGGGAGCATGCTTTCCACGATCCCCGGCGCCGTGGCGGGCGTCGCGGCCGACGCATCGAACCCGCACTCGGGGCAGGGCCGCTGCAGGACCCAGGTCCAGTCCTTGATATCCGGGATGATAGGCATGCGAGCAGTCTAAGGGTATTCCGGCGGAGTCGGGCGGGGGAGGAGGATCGACGGGAGACTACGCCGTCGGACAAGGGCCATTGCCTTCCGCACAGCTAAACCGCTGGGGACACAGCAACGTCCCGTTGCCTGCTCGGGCCTGTCGCCTTGCGGTTCAATCCAAGCGGAGACTATGCTTCCCGCAAGTGGAACCTGAAGGATATGAGCCTTCGGTTCCAGCCGTGGGCCTAGCATCCATAAGGGTGTGCACCCTCGAGCGGGGCACGACCTAGAGCGTGCCGAGTTCGCCGCAATTCAGGACCTAAACCTATGTCCGTTTGCCCGAAAATCCCTTATCAAACACTCTGGTCTGCAGAGCTCGCCTTTTCGGCGGTACAAAGAAAGTCATGGGCGCGGGGACGTAAGCCGCCCACGGGGGTCTATTTCTGCAGCCCATGCCGCCGGTGGCACCTCACCTCGAAGTCGAAGTCGCAGATTCCTCAGTGGGCTCGACACCGTTGTTTCGCATAATCCCGAGCCCGAAGGTGGGTCCACCGCGGCTGTTCACCACGAATGGCCGCAATGACGAGCCTTATGGCGGCCATTCGTGGTGAATGGGCGAGCCGCGGGCGTGACGAGTGTCCTGGGCGTTGCCAAATGACCCACCCCCGGGCCCCACCCCCGGCCCCAGGCCCCAGCTAACCTACGCTTCGGCCCCGGGTGCCGGCTCCCAGGACATGCTCGGACCAATCGCGTCGATGGCCTGGGAGAGCGGAATGCCGGAGCCGTCGCGGCGGCCGTGTTCCCCGGGAAGGGAACGGGCCACCCCGGCCAGCGAGGAAGCCTTTGCCGGGCCGTGGCCTGCCCATGCGAGCAGCAGGGTGTCTTCACCCTTGAGGAAACGGTGCGCCCGGACCCCGGCGGTGGCGCGGCCCTTGGCGGGGTATTCGGAGAGGGCGGTGACTTTGGCGGCCCCCGGAGCGGTGCCCGGGAGCGCCCCCTCCGTGCCCGCGATGGTCACGACGACGGCGGCGGTGTCGTCCGGGCTCGCGGCGCCGAAGAACATGACCCGGTCCCCGGCGGCCAGCTTGATTCCGGCCATGCCGCCGGCGGTCCGGCCCTGCGGACGGACGGCGGAGGCGGCAAAGCGCAGCAGCTGGGACTGCCGGGTCACAAAGACGAGGTCGACGTCGTCGGAGCCGGCGGGGGCCACACCCACCACGGTGTCCTTGTCCTTGAGCGCGATGACCTCCCAGTCCTCGCGGTTCAGCGGATAATCGGGCTGGACGCGCTTGACCACGCCCTGGGCCGTGCCGATCGCCAGCACCTCATCCAGCGGCGCGAACGCCACGAGGGATTCGCCCTTGAGCAGCGTAATAAAGTCCTTGGCCGGGACTCCGCCTGCCATGTTCGGGGTTCCCGAGGTCGGCGGCAGCACGGGCATGTCCATCACCTGGAGCCGGAGCATGCGGCCCTGCGATGTGACGGCGGCAATCTCTCCGCGCGCAGACGACTTCAGCACCGAGGTGAACACATCGTGCCGCGTCCGCGGGCCTGACTCGGCGAGGCTGTCCTGGTTGGCGGTGCGCGCGATCTGGCCCGAAGCGGTCAGGATCGCCCAGCAGGGATCGTCTGCGATTTCGAGGGCCAGGGGCGCGGCCTTGCCTTTGGCGCCCGGCGCGGCGGCCAGGGCGGCGACGGTGGGGGAGACGGCCTCGGATTCGAGCAGCACGGTCCGGCGCGGCGTGCCGTATTTCTCGGCGATTTCGGCCAGTTCGGAGGACACGAGGGCGCGGAGCCGTTCGCTCGAGCCGAGGATGGCTTCGAGCTCGGCAATCTCGCGGCGCAGCTCCTCCTGCTCCTTCTCGAGCTCGATCCGCGAGTACTTGGTCAGCTGCCGGAGCCGGAGCTCCAGGATGTAGTTGGCCTGGATCTCCGAGAGGTCGTAGATGGACATCAGCCGGGTCCTGGCCGCGGCCGCCTCATCCGAGGAGCGGATGATCTGGATGACCTCGTCGATGTCCACGATCGCGACCAGGAGCCCCTCGACCAGGTGCAGGCGGTCCTTCTTCTTGCCGAGGCGGAAGGCGGTGCGGCGGCGCACTACGTTGATGCGGTGCTCCACGTACACGGAGAGCAGCTGCAGCAGCCCGAGGGTCTGCGGCTGGCCGTCCACGAGCGTGACGTTGTTGATGCCGAAGGAATCCTCCATCGGCGAGTAGCGGTACAGCTGCTGGAGCACGGCGTTCGGGTTGAAGCCGTTCTTCAGCTCGATCACGAGGCGCAGGCCGTGTTTGCGGTCCGTGAGGTCCACGATGTCGCTGATGCCGGTGAGCTTCTTGCCGTTGACGGCGTCCTTGATCTTCTCGATCACCTTTTCCGGCCCCACCATGTACGGCAGTTCCGTGACCACCAGCCCGGTGCGGCGGGCCGAGAGCTGCTCGATCTCCACCTTGGCGCGGGTCTTGAACGAGCCGCGGCCGGTCGCATACGCGTCGCGGATGCCGTCCAGGCCCACGATCCGGCCGCCGGTGGGCAGGTCCGGGCCGGGGACGAACTTCATGATGTCCTCGAGCGTGGCGTCCGGGTGCTCGATCAGGTGCCGGGCAGCGGCGATCACTTCCACCAGGTTGTGGGGGGCCATGTTCGTGGCCATGCCGACGGCGATGCCGGTGGCGCCGTTGACCAGCAGGTTCGGGAACGCTGCAGGCAGCACATCCGGCTGGGTCAGTTGGTTGTCATAGTTGGGGACGAAGTCGACGACGTCCTCATCGAGGTGGTCCGTCAGCGTCAGGGCCGCCGCTGCCAGGCGGGCCTCGGTGTACCGGGGAGCCGCCGGGCCGTCGTCAAGCGAACCGAAGTTGCCGTGGCCGTCGATCAGGGGCAGCCGCAGCGAGAAGTCCTGCGCCATCCGCACCATCGCGTCGTAGATCGCGGTGTCGCCGTGCGGGTGCAGCTTGCCCATTACCTCGCCCACCACGCGGGCGCTCTTGACGTGGCCGCGGTCCGGCCGGAGGCCCATCTCGCTCATCATGTACAGGATGCGCCGCTGCACAGGTTTGAGGCCGTCGCGGGCGTCCGGAAGGGCCCGCGAGTAGATCACCGAATAGGCGTACTCGAGGAACGATCCTTCCATCTCCTTCGTGACGTCGATGTCGACGATATTTTCTACGAAGTTCTCTACGAAATCCGGGCTTGCTTCCCCTGCCGGGGGCGGGCTTTGGCGGCGTGCCATGAGGCTGGTGGGTCCTTCTGAGCGGTGCAGAACGAAAGCTGCGTAAGTTTATGACTAGGCTAAGCCTATGGTGGATCAGCCCGCGGACGGCGTATATCCGGAATATTGGGAAGCTGATGTTGTCCTGCGCGACGGCGGGACGGCCCATCTGCGCCCGATCCACCCCTCCGACGCGGACGCCGTCCAGGCTTTCCACGTGGGACAGTCGCAGAAGTCCATCTACATGCGCTTCTTCGCGTTCAAGTCCAAACTCTCCGCCAAGGAACTCAAACGGTTCACCGAGGTGGACTACAAGGACCGGGTGGCCCTCGTGATCACCATCGGCGGGGAGATCATGGGCATCGGCCGCTACGACCGGCTCGATGATCCCGGGGAAGCGGAAGTCGCGTTCAACATCTCCGACGCGCACCAGGGCCGCGGGATCGGGTCCATCCTGCTCGAACACCTCGCCGCCGCCGCCCGGGAGAACGGGATCCGGAAATTCAGCGCGGAGGTGCTCCCGGAAAACCGCAAGATGCTTATGGTCTTCTCCGACGCCGGCTACGACGTCAAACGCCACTTCGACGACGGTGTGGTCAGCCTTGAATTCAATATCGACCCCACGGACAAGTCACGCGCCGTGATGGAATCCCGCGAACACCGGGCCGAGGCCCGCAGCATCCAGGAACTCCTCGCCCCGTCCTCCGTCGCGGTGATCGGCGCCAGCCGCAAATGGGGCACCGTGGGCTACCAGCTGCTGGAGCACATCATCGAAGGCGGCTTCACCGGCCCGGTCTACGCGATCAACCCCGAAGCCTTCGAGCTCGCCGGCATGCTCTCCTTCGCCCGGCTCTCCGAGGTACCCGGCCCCGTCAAGCTCGCCATCATCGCCGTCCCGTACGCCGAGGTTCCCAAGGTCGTTCAGGAATGCGGCGCCGCCGGGGTCAAGGGGATCGTGGTGGCCACGGCCGGGTACGCGGACGACGGCGAACGCGGCCTCGCCCGGCAGCGCGAACTCGTCCGGCAGGCCCGCGCCAACGGCATGCGCGTGATCGGCCCCGCCTCGCTGGGCATCATGAACACCAACCCTGCCGTGTCGCTGAACGCCTCGATGGCGCCCGCGCTGGCCCGCCGCGGCGGCCTGGGCCTGTTCAGCCAGTCGGCAGCGATCGGTGTCTCCCTCTACGCCGCCTCCAGCCGGCGCCGCGTCGGGATCTCCACGTTCCTCTCGGCCGGCAACCGCGCCGACGTCTCCGGCAACGACATGATGCAGTTCTGGGAGGACGACGCCGACACGACCGCCGTCGGGCTCTATCTTGAATCGATCGGCAACCCGCGCAAGTTTTCCCGGCTGGCCCGGCGACTGGCCCGGACCAAACCCGTCATCGTGGCGAAGTCCGACGCGATGGGCCTGGGGCTGCCTCCCGGCCACGCCGTCCGCACCACCCAGGCCCCGCCGGAGGCCGTCGACGCGATGATGCGCCAGGCCGGCGTGATCCGGGTCGAAACCATCGAACAGCTTATGGACGTCGCCCAGATCGTCTCAAGCCAGCCCCTGCCGAAGGGGCCGGGAATCGCCGTCTTCAGCAACTCCCGGGCGCTCGGGAAGGTCGTCGCGGACAGCGCGGCGGCGCAGGGACTGGGTGTGGATCGCATCGTTACCGACGTCGACCTCGACACCGGAATGTCGGTTGCACTTCCCGCGCTGCGGCACAGCCTGCAGGAAGTCCTCACGGCGGACACCGTCCATGCCGTGGTGGTCGCGCTGCTGCCGGCCCACGGCCTCACCGTGGAGAAGATCGCCGGGGTGCTGGCCGAATGTTCGGTGGCGGCGGGCAAGCCCGTGGTCGCGGCATTCAGCGGGCTCCTGGACCCGTCCATCTACGTGGAGGGGATGGTCGGTGACGAAGCGGGGGCCACTGTGGTTCCCTGCTACTCCAACCCCGGCGCCGCAGTCGCGGCGTTGGCTGCCGTGGTCCGCTACGCCCAGTGGCTGGACCGGGACCAGGGACTCTTCGTGGAACCCGAGGGCTGCGACCCCGACGGCACCCACGACGAGCTGGAACGCCTGCTGGACAAGGTCGGCGGCGAGCACCTGGTCCGGCTGGACCCGGACACGGCCGCGAGCCTGCTGGCCCGTTACGGCATCCGGGTGGTCCCGTCCGTCGGCTTCGAAACGGCCGACCAGGCCGTCGCGGCCGCGGACAGGCTCGGCTGGCCGGTGGCCTTGAAGACCACCGACCCCGCGCTGCGGCATCGCCTGGACCTCGGCGGGGTGCGCCTGGACATCCAGGACGCGGACTCGCTGCGCCGCAACGTCCTGGAAATGCGCAAGTCGCTGGAGCGCTACGGCTCGCCGTCCCTCGAGGTGCAGACCATGGCCCCGGTGGGGCAGGCCTGCACGTTCCGCGCCATCGAGGATCCGCTGCTGGGCCCCGTAGTCTCCTTCGGTCTGGCCGGCGACGCCGTGAACCTGCTGGACGACTGGGCCCACCGGGTGCCGCCGCTCTCCGGCTCGGACCTGCATGACTTCATCCGGGCCCCCCGGGCCTCACGGAAGCTCTTCGGCTACCAGGGGCTCCCGGCCGTGGACGCCCGAGCCCTCGAGGACCTTGCTGCCCGGCTGACCCGGCTCAAGGACAACCACCCGGAAATCGCCCTCGTCGACTTCAACCCCGTGCTCGCCGGGCCGGAGGGGGCCGCCATCCTCGCGGCCGACGTCCGGATCGCCAACGCCGCGCAGCGCACCGACAGCGCCCGCCGCGCCATGCGCAGCTGACTCTGCGGGACAGCGGCGGAACAGCGGCAGGGACCGGGGGAGCGGAGGGGGCACCCCGCAGGCAGCAACGGTTAGCATGTCCCCAGCCGATCTGTGAAAATGGAGACCATGAGCTTTCAGTCTCCGACACCCAAGCACCAGGCGGCCGTCTCCGGGCGCCCGGGCGCGCACCACCAAGGCCTGCATGACCACAGCGCGCAGGGTCAAAGCCTGGAAGGGGCCCTCCAACAGGCCGGTTTCTATCCACCGCTAGTGGCCGACGTCGTCGCCGACGCGCTCGACGGGCGCGACTGCGTGGCCCACCTGGTGCACCTTGAGACGCACTTCGACCGCGCCGAGGTCCGCCGCCACATCACCGTGCTGGTCCTGACCGAGGACATGCTGGTCATCACCCACGTGGACGACCAGCAGCTCGACGACGCAGGCGAGCAGATCGTCGCGCAGGTCTCCACGGAATCCGTGCCTGTGACGCAGATCCGCTCCGTGGTGCTCAGCTACGTGTACGCCCAGCCCCAGGACTACAAACCGTCGGATCCGGTCCGCGAACTGACCCTGTCCATCGCCTGGTCCGGCGGCCAGCGCCTCGACATGGGCCCGGCGAGCTGCGGCGACCCGCAGTGCGAGGCCGACCACGGCTACAGCGGCACCATCGCCCAGGAGGACATTGTGCTCCGGATCAGCGCCGAGGCCGACGGCCTGCAGGCCGTCCAGGACGCCAAGCTGTTCGCCCGTGCCCTCCGCGCGGTGAACACCGGTTCCTCCGCCCCGGCGCCGCACACCGGCCCGGGACTTCCGCCGCGCCCGCGGATGGGTGTCTTCGGAAGCCGCGTCAGCCGCGGCCACCAGCGCTGAGATGGCGCCGGTCCGCGTGCCCCAGCCCCTGTCCTCCCCCCAGACCCTTCCCCAGAACCTGCCGGCAGCACCGGCCTTCGGTGACCGCTCCATCGCCGAGGTGCTCACGAGCGCTGCTGCCAGCGTGGGGGTGCCGGGCTTCGAGAACCGCCTCAAGCTCCCCGCGGCCAAGCGCATTTGCGTCGTCCTCGCCGACGGGCTGGGCCGCAACCTCCTGAAACAGAAGTCGGCGCACACGCCGTTCCTGCGCGCTATGATGCAGTCCGGCCAGGGCCAGGTGCCCGTCTCCCTGGACTCGGCATTCCCGTCCACCACTGCAGCGTCCCTGGCCAGCTTCGGCACCGGCCTCGGGGCCGGGCAGCACGGCATGGTCGGCTACGACGTGCTGGACCCGGACCAGGACCGGGTGGTCAATATGCTGGGCGGCTGGGACGCGGGCGTCGATCCGGAACGGTGGCAGCCCTTCCCGACCGTCTTCCAGCGGGCCGCGGAGCATGTTCAGGTCACTACCGTCAGTCTTCCTCAGTTCAGCGACTCCGCCATGACCCGGGCCGCGCTCAGGGGCGGCCACTACGTCACGGCCACCACCTCGCACGCCAGGACCGCGGCCGCCGCGGAGGCGATGGCCGGTGCCGGGCGGTCGCTCATGTACTTCTACGTCAACGAACTGGACAAGGCGGGGCACCGCCACGGCTGCCAGTCACCGCAGTGGGAGCACCAGCTCGAGGAACTCGACGCCACCGTCAAACGGCTCAGCGCCACCCTGCCGGCAGGCACCACCATCCTGCTCACGGCGGACCACGGCATGCTGGACGTGCCGCAATCCCAGCGGATTGACTATTCAGCGGACCCGGCCCTCGTGGCCGGGGTCCGTCACACCGCGGGTGAGCCGCGAATGCTCCACCTGTACCTGGAGGAGACGGAAGGCGACGCCGGGCGGGTACGGCTGCTGGAGGCCTGGCGGGCCCGCTTCGGCGACCGGATTTGGGCCTTCACCCGGGAGGAAGCCATCGCGGCGGGGCTCTTCGGCGAGGTCCGGGCCGAGGTCGCTCCGCGGATCGGTGACGTGATGATCGCGGCCAGGGATGCCCTGGCCTTCTATGACACGAGGCGGGTCCGGCCGACGGCCCTTGACGTGGTGGGCCAGCACGGCTCGCTGACAAAAGCCGAACGCGAAGTCCCGCTGCTGTGTTTCCAGGCCGACGGAAAAAGGGCCCCCCGCGCCTGACTGCGCGCGAAGGGCCCTGAAACGCGGGAGAACCTGGCCTCCCGGACGTCAGCTAGTCCCCGCGGGCTCCGAAGACGATTTCGTCCCAGCTCGGAATGCTGGAGCGCTTCGGCTTCGCGGGCTGGCGCTCCGGCTGCTCCGCATCGCGGTCATCCCGGGCCGCCGCAGGTGGTTCACGGTGCTGGCGCCGTGACGTTCCGCCGCCGAGGAGCTCCTCGAGGCCCGGGCTGGACGTCGGTCCCGGCTTGGCGACGGGCCGCAACTGCGACGCGACGATGGTGATTTCCCGGGTTTCGGTACTGACGCCGTCATGCAGTTTCAGGGCGTCGTCCGGTTCCTCCTGATGATGGGGAGCCAGGGTGAGCCTGGACATGATCGAGGGCCGGCCGTCGCGGCGGCGTTCCCAGGGATCGGCGGCAGGACGGGGTTCGGGCTCCGCTGCCTCGGTTGCCTCAGGCTCCGGGGTTCCGGCTCCGGAATCGGCGGGTTCCGGCTCGGCCGGTACCTCCGCAAGGACTTCCGAGGGCCGCGGGTGGGCCGCGGGGACGCCGTTGGTCAGGAGCTGGGCGAGGGCGTCGTCGGCGTCTTCGTCCACGCCGAGGCGCTGCCCGCGCCGGGAGCGCAGCATGTCCAGCAACCCGTCGGCTTCCTGTTCCTGCTGCAGCTTCAGCTGCTGGACGACCTGGAGCTGGGCGGTTGCGGTCCGCGCGGCTGCGTCGGCGTCGGTTTCGAAATCAAAGGGCCGGTCGGAGACAGCGGTGAGCCGGCGGGCCGGGACGGGACCGTCGAGGGGCTCGAGTTCGCTGAGCTGCTGCGCCCAGCGGTTGGCATTCTGCAGGGATTTCCGGGCCGGGCTGAACGTCCACATGGCCGGTGGTTCCTCGCCGATGCCCACCGTGCCGCCGGGCTTCGCCTCGAAGCGCGCCACCACGTTCCAGCTGCCGTCGGGGCGCCGCCACGAGTCCCATTCCACGGTGGAGGCTTCAATGCCATGGGCGCTGAGCCGGTGGGCCACCATGTCGGCGAGTGACGCCGGGTGGTCACCGAACACGGAACGGTAAACGTCGTGGCCGGGGGCGGGCGCGGCGACCTCCACCTTGCGGGCCTGCTGGGCGACGTGCTCGCGCTCGGCGAGCACCGGACCCTCGTAGCGCTGGACTTTCGCGAGCGGAATTCCGGAGAGCTCCGCCACCTCTTCCGCCGTCGAGCCGCTGCGGATCCGCGCCTGGATATCGCGCGGCGACATGGCAATGGGCGCGGCGACCGCGCCGGCCTTGGCCGACGTCCTGGCTGCCACCCGAAGTGCTTCATCGATTGGCAGCTGGAACATCTCGCCGCCGGTGCCGCTCAACAGGAGATGCTCCCCGTCGTCGTGGACGCCTACAAGCCGTAGATCCTGCATACAAATCCTCCACCCTGGCATTACTATCAATCGAAACTCTGCCACCGATGCGGGCCAAATCGGGTGAGGACGGAGGGCGCGCCGTCACTTTCCGCGAATTTACGCGACTTTTCGGGCCGTCTCAGGGATTGGTGCCGGCCCGGTCCGGGATGCCGCGGCCGGAGCCCGGCGCTGCGGACCAGAGGCCTCTGGTTTTCACCGGAGGCTTAAGCAAAAATGACCCGACATCGGGCACAAAAACCGCGTGGCCGGCGTTGACACCGGAGAACCGCTCCCGGGGTCCCAGGGCTACCGCCGCTGGGGTTTACCCGGGCCGGGCAATCCCACCGAACAACTGCGGAGTGTGAGCAAGAAACAATGGCGACAGACTACGATGCGCCGCGCAAGACCGAGGAGGACCTCAGTGAGGACTCCCTTGAGGCGCTGAAGGCGCGGCGTACGGAGAAGCCTTCCGCGGTGGTCGACGAAGACGAAACGGACCTCGCGGAAGGCTACGAACTCCCCGGCGCGGACTTGTCCGGGGAGGAACTGCTGGTCAGGGTCCTGCCGGCCCAGGCCGACGAATTCACCTGTGCCTCCTGTTTCCTGGTCCGCCACCGGTCGCAGATTGCGCGCGAAAAGGATGGCCGCAAGTACTGCAAGGACTGCGCGGGCTAGGAATTCAGGGCGGCCAGCAACTCGTCCGGGTGGCGGGTGGAGGTGAGCCAGTACGGAGTGCGGTCGGAGGGATCGGTGATCTCGACGCGGACCACGGGGTCGATCCATCCGCGGATGCACAGGAAGGCCAGGCCGTTGAGGCGGGTGCCGCGTTCGGCCGTTGCCTCCTTGCCGCGGAACCCGGATACGGCGCCCACAAAGCGGCGTTCGATGGTGGCCCGGCCGACGCGCAAGGTGGAGCCGGTGACCGTGATGGCGGGGGTCGAGAGGACCAGCAGCACAGTGATGATCGCAAACAGGACCACGGCCGCGGTGAGCCCGGCCGTGATGCTGATGGGGGCGAACACGAGGATCCCGGCGCCCGACAGACCCGCCGACACCAGCCAGATCCAGAAGTTCGGCCAGAGCTTCTCGTTGTACACAGCGGTGGCGTCGCTGGGGGTGCTGTGGGGGGCAGGCACGGCTGCACTGGATTCGGGCATAAGCCCAGCTTTCCACTTTTCCCGGGCTATTTCACCTTGGCGGCCGCAGCGGGTGCGGGCTTCCCCGCCCGACGGCCGCGGCTAGGCCGATCTTCCCCGCTGGCGTTAGAGTGAGGGACTGTGACTGAAGAAACGACTGCAGTGGACGCCGCCGAAGCAACGCCGGAAGGCATGCCGGAAGCCCCGCCAGCGGCAGAGTACGGAACCCCCACCCTCACGGTTGAGCTGAAGATGCTCGACGACGGCCTGGAACCGCCGTCGTATGCGCACCCCGGCGACGCCGGAGCGGACCTGCGCGCCCGCGAGGATGTTGTGCTGGAACCGGGGGAGCGCAGGCTGGTCCCCACTGGCGTTTCCATTGCCCTCCCCGGCGGCTTTGTGGCCCTGATCCACCCGCGGTCCGGGCTCGCGACCAAGCACGGACTCACCGTCGTGAATGCCCCCGGGACCGTCGACGCCGGCTACCGCGGAGAAATTGCGGTGACACTGTTGAATACAGATCGCCACCAGGCGATTGAACTCAAACGCGGCGATAGAATTGCACAAATGGTTATTCAGCGCGTGGAGTACGCCCGGTTCCTGCCGGTCCGGGAACTCGGCGGTTCCGTTCGCGGCGGCGGAGGCTTCGGATCCACTGGCGGTTTCGGCGTGCCGGTCTGACCGGAAACCTGCGGGACCCGCAGTATTTACCAGGGACTTATGAACAGGACCCGTTTGCAGGACGGATCAGCCGGCTGCAGGAAGCAGCATGAGACAGCAGGCGCCCCGCGGACGCGGGACGACAGGCGGCACAGGATCACAACTGCGGCACAGGATCACAACTAAGGAGACGACCCCATGGTTTTTGGGCGTGGCAGGAAAGCCAAGCAGGACCAGCTGACAGACGCCGGGGAAACCCAGGAGGCAGTTGCTGACGCGTCCGCCGAGGACTCGGCCGGGGCTGCCCCCGTTCGCGGTGCTACGGGTCCCTTCGACGTCTCGGAAATCGAGGACCAGGACGGCTACGTTGACCTGGGCGCGCTCCTGATCGCTCCCGCCGAAGGCCTGCAGCTCCGGCTCGAGGTCGAGGAAGCCACCCAGCGCGTCGTCGCCGTCACCATGGACCTGAACGGCTCGAGCCTCCAGCTCCAGGCTTTCGCTGCGCCCCGCTCCGAAGGCCTGTGGGACGAAATCCGTGAGCAGATCGGCCAGTCCGTTGGCAGCCAGGGCGGCCAGGTCGAGGAGGTCCAGGGCGGTTTCGGCACCGAACTGCTCGCCAAGCTCCCGGCCAGCGGCGCCGGCGGAAGCCACGGCTACCGGGTCGCCCGGTTCATCGGCGTCGACGGTCCGCGCTGGTTCCTCCGCGGCGTGTTCGGCGGCGAGGCCGCTGTTGACCGCGACGCGGCCGCCGGGCTTGAGGGGCTGTTCCGCCAACTCGTGGTGGTGCGCGGCGAAAGCCCCATGCCGCCCCGCGACCTGCTGCAGCTCCGCCTGCCCAAGGACAACGCCGTGCCCGCACCGCAGTCCGCCCCGGACCTGGAGCAGCCGGAACGTGGACCGGAGATTACCCAGATTGGCTGATGCCCCCCGCCAGGAACCGGCCTCCTCCGTCTCCGTGAGGGGGTTGCCGGACCGTGGCCGCGTGTTGTGCCACGGCTACATCGAGTCGGTCACCTACGCTCCGGCAAGCCACGTCGCGGCCTTCACCGCGATTGTTGTCGACCATAATGCGCCGCCGGCCGGGAAGAGCGTGGCTGCGGCACGTCCAGCCGGATCCGACACGCCTGCCGCCAAGCCCGAGGCAGGCCCGCGGCGCCAGCGGCCCTCCGTTCCGAAGGACCGGCTCCGGGTGGTGTGGCTCGGACGCCGCCGCATTCCCGGGGTCGACGCCGGCACGGAACTCCGCCTGCAGGGCATGGTCACCGTGCGCGACGGCCTGCCCACCATGTTCAATCCCCGCTACGAAATACTCTCCCGCCAGGAGGAGCAATGACCGTGCCCGAGAAGCCCGAGCCCGCCGCAGTCCATCCGACGGCAGTGCAGCCGGCAGCTGACCAGCCAACAGTGGCGCAGCTTGCGGAAGGCTATGCGGCCAAGGCCGGACTGCACCGTTCCGGCAACGGCAACATCGACGTGCTCAAGAGCGCCGGCGGGATCCAGGGCATTGCCGAGAGCATCCTCCCCGGCCTGGTCTTCCTGGTCGCTTTTACGATCACCCGCGAACTGCCCCTGGCCCTGGTCTCGTCACTGGCCGTGGCCGCGGCGTTCACCGTCGCCCGGCTGGTCCAGCGCAAACCGCTGACCCAGGCACTCGCGGGGATTGCCGGCGTCGGGGTCTCCGCCTGGCTTGCCAACAGCACAGGCAAAGCTGAGGACTTCTACGTCCCGGGGTTCTTCACCAACGCCGCCTACATCGTGGCGATGGCGGTCTCGATTGCCGTCCGCTGGCCCTTTGCCGGCCTGATCTTCGGCTTCATCCGGAACGAAGGCCTGGACTGGCGGAAGAAACCGGCCCGGGTGAAGGCCTACCAGATCGGCACCTGGGTGATCATCGGAGTGCTGGCGCTGCGGCTTCTGGTCCAGGTTCCGCTGTACTTCATGGGCGAGCCCGGCTTCGCTGCCCTCGCCACGACCCGGCTGCTGATGGGTGCTCCGCTGTACATCCTGGGCATCTGGGTCGCGTGGCTGCTGACCCGGCCAGCTCCCGCCGAAACGGACGAAACGCCCGCCTGAGCTGCCGGCTCAACCTGGCTAGCCGTCGAAACCGTCGTCCGAGGTGACGGGCTGCTGCCCGTCGGCGTGCTCGTCCTCGCCCTGCGACTCCGGCGAGAGCAGGGCGCGCAGCTCGTCCTCAGCCGCGATCGTGGTCACGAAGAACAGCTCGTCCCCGCCGTCGATGACGTCATCACGGCTCGGCGTGATCGGCGCCTGGTCCCGCAGGATCGCCACGAGGGTCGAATCCTCGGGCCACTCAATGTCGCCTACGGTCAGGCCCACCACGTGCGAATCGTGCGGGACCGTAAACTCGACCAGCGATGACACGCCGGTCTGCAGCGTCAGCAGGCGGACGAGGTCGCCGATCTCCACCGCCTCCTCGACCAGGGCGGTCATAAGCTGCGGGGTGTTAACCGCGACGTCGACGCCCCAGGAGTCGTCGAACATCCAGTCGTTCTTGGGGTTGTTGACCCGGCCCACCGTGCGTCCGACGCCGAATTCGGTCTTCGCCAGCAGCGAGACCACCAGGTTGACCTTGTCATCACCCGTAGCGGAAACCACGACGTCGGCGTCCTCGAGTTTCGCGTCCTGGAGGGTGCTCAGCTCGCAGGCATCGCCCACCAGCCAGTGCGCGCCGCGCAGGCCGCTGCGCCCGATCACCTCAGGCTTGAGGTCGATCAGCAGGATCTCGTGTTTGTGGGCCAGCAGTTCGCGCGCGATCGAGGAACCCACGCTTCCCGCCCCGACAATAACGACTTTCACTTAGGACTCCTTGGCGGGGGACTTGGCAAGAATATGGGCGACTTCGCTGCTGCGGTCCACACCGAGCATGGCGTGCACGGTGTCGCCGTCCTGGTACAGCGTGCCGGCGACCGGCAGCATGCCCTCGCCGAACCGTGTCAGGTAGGCGACGCGGATCCCGGCGGCCTTCTCGATCGAGGTGACCGGGTGGCCGATCCACTCCGTACTCAGGTCCACCTCGGCCAGCACGAGGCGGCCCGAGGGGTCCCGGAAGTCGCCCGCCAGGTGCTGTTCGGGCAGGATCCTCCGAAGCACCTGGTCCGCGCTCCAGCGCACGGCGGCGACAGTGGGGATGCCAAGGCGCTGGTAGATCTCCGCGCGGCCCGGGTCGTAGATCCTGGCGACAACGTGGGGGACATGGAACGTCTCACGGGCCACGCGGGTGGCCAGGATGTTGGAGTTGTCGCCGCTGGAGACGGCCGCAAAGGCATAGGCCTCCGCGACGCCGGCCTGCTTGAGGGTCTCGCGGTCAAAGCCGACGCCGGTGACCTTGCGGCCGGTGAAGCCCGTGCGGAGCCGCCGGAAGGCGCGGTCGTCCTGGTCGATGATGGCCACGGAGTGGCCCGCATCCTCGAGCGTGTGCGCCAGGGTTGCCCCCACGCGGCCACAACCCATAATCACGAAGTGCGCCAACCGTGCCTCCTCAAACTCTTGTGTCTGCTGCTGCGTAAAACTCTACCGGCCACGGCGCCGCGCGGAGCCAGCCCCGCCGCGTCCGGTGCGGGGCGCGCGGGAGCCGCCGTGGGGCTGCGGCCGGCCGCCGTCATGACATCGCGCCCGAATGCGACTAGTTTTGTGGAGTGCCGACAATTTTCAATGCCGTGAAGCGGGTGCTGGTAGGCAAGCCCTTCCGGAACGACAGCCTGGCCCACACCCTGCTTCCGAAGCGGATCGCGCTTCCTATCTTCGCCTCCGACGCCCTGTCCTCCGTGGCCTATGCGCCCGACGAAATCCTCCTGACCCTGGCCTTGGCCGGCGTCAGCGCCGTGGCATTCTCGCCCTGGGTGGGGCTGGCCGTCATGGTGGTGCTGCTGACCGTTGTCGCCTCCTACCGGCAGAACGTCCATGCCTACCCCTCCGGTGGCGGCGACTACGAGATCGCGAACGAGAACCTGGGCAAATATGCCGGGCTCACCGTCGCCTCCGCGCTGCTGGTCGACTACGTGCTGACCGTTGCGGTGTCGATGTCCTCGGCCGCGACATACCTGACCACCGCGGTGCCCGCACTGCACGGCCAGCAGGCCGCCATCGCGGTGATCGGCGTCGTGATCCTGGCCCTCGTGAACCTGCGCGGCATCAAGGAAGCCGGCAGCGTCTTCGCCGTCCCCACCTACATCTTTATGGCCTCCATCCTGGGCATGACGGCCATCGGCATCTTCCAGGCGGCCACCGGCCAGCTGGGCGAGGCCCCCTCGGCAGCCTTCACGATCGTGCCTGCGGCGGGCTTCGACGAGGGACTGGTCGGCCTCGCCGGCGCCTTCCTGCTGCTCCGGGCCTTCTCTTCCGGCGCAGCGGCGCTGACCGGGATTGAAGCCATCAGCAACGGCGTGCCGAACTTCCAGAAGCCCAAGTCCAAGAATGCGGCCACCACCCTGCTGCTGCTCGGCGTGATCGCCGCTTCCATGCTGGCCGGGATCATCTACCTCGCCAACGCCACCAAGGTGCACATCGTGCTGGACCCGGCGACCGAGTTCCTGTTGGACGGCAAGCTGCTGCCGGAGGGGTATATCCAGAGTCCGGCGATCAGCCAGATTGCGCAGACCATCTTCGGCGCAGGCTCCATCCCCTTCTTCATTGTCGTCGCCGCCACCGGCGTGATCCTCGTCTTCGCATCCAACACGGCGTTCAACGGCTTCCCGGTGCTTGGCTCGATCCTGGCCCAGGACGGTTACCTGCCCCGGCAGCTGCGCACCCGCGGGGACCGGCTCGCCTTCAGCAACGGCGTCCTGGCGCTGGCCGCCGGCGCGCTGGTGCTGATCATCGCCTTCAACGCCGACGTCACCAAGCTCATCCAGCTCTACATCGTGGGCGTCTTCATCTCCTTCACGATCAGCCAGCTCGGCATGATCCGGCACTGGGGCCGGGAACTGAAGCTCGCGAAGGACCCCGCCGTCAAGCTGCGTATGCTCAAGTCGCGCACCATCAACACGATCGGCTTCGGCATGACCGCGCTGGTCCTGGTGATTGTGCTGATCACCAAGTTCCAGCAGGGCGCGTGGATCGCGCTGCTGGCCATGCTCGCGCTGTTCCTGATCATGTGGAGCATCCGGGCGCACTACGACAACGTGGCCAAGGAACTGGCCGTGGACGAGGACTCCTCGCCGCGGGCACTGCCCACCCGCGTGCACGCCGTGCTGCTCGTCTCGCACGTCCGCAAGCCGGTGCTGCGGGCGCTTGCCTACGCCCGCGCGTCACGGCCGTCCCGGCTGGACGCCATCACAGTGGACATCAGCAGCGAAGAGACCGAACAGACGATCGCGGACTGGGAGAAGCTGGAAATCCCGGTACCGTTGACGGTGCTGGCCAGCCCGTTCCGCGAAACGGTCACCCCCATCATGGAGTACATCAAGAACATGCGGCGCGATTCGCCCCGCGACCTGATTGTCGTCTACATCCCCGAGTACGTTGTGGGTAAGTGGTGGGAGCAACTGGTCCACAACCAGACCGCACTGCGCATCAAGACCCGGCTGCATTTCGAGCCGGGCGTGATGGTGGCCAGCGTGCCGTGGCAGCTGAAATCCTCCGAAGAAGCCAAGAGACTGCAGGACATCCAAAAATGAGTTCCGACACCCAGACGCAAGCCCACACCGAACTGATTGTCGACGTCGGGCCGGTCGCCCACGGCGGGCACTGCGTGGCCCGGCACGAGGGACGTGTGGTCTTCGTCCGCCACGGCATCCCCGGCGAGAAGGTCCGGGTCCGCCTGACCGAGTCCGGCCCGGACGCCAAGTTCTGGCGCGGCGACGTTGTCGAAGTCCTGGCGGCATCCCCCGACCGGGTGGAGCATTTCTGGGACCTGGCGGATTCCGCGCGGTCCTGGTCGCACCGCCACCCGCCCGTGGGAGGCGCCGAACTCGGCCACATCTCCCTCAAACGCCAGCGCCGCCTCAAGGCCGAGGTGCTGGCCGAGCAGCTGCACCGCCTGGCCGGCGTCGAGGGCCCGGTAACGGTGGAAGCCGTGGGGGAGCCCGGAACGCCGGCGGCGGCGGGCCTTGGCTGGCGCACCCGCGCAGGTTTCGCCGTGACCCCGGCCGGAAAGCTCGGCATGCACGCGCACCGCTCCGACATAATCCTCCCGGTCCGGGAGATGCCCCTGGCCGTGGACGCCATCAACTCCCTCCGGCTCTGGGACATCGACCTGCAGGGCATCGAACGCCTTGAGGTCGCCGCCCCGGCGAACGGCTCCCGCCCGCTGGTGCTCCTCGTCCCGGCCGCGGGGACCCGGGCCAAGCGGCTCAGTGCGGTCCTCGCCCAGCTGCCCGAGGACATCTCCGTGGCCAGCTTCGATCCGGTCAAGGGCGAGGTGCTGCGGCTGCGCGGACGCACCTACGTCCAGGAGACCGCGTCCGGCCACGACTACCGCGTCACCGGCGACGGTTTCTGGCAGATCCACCGGGACGCCCCGGACACCCTCGTCGGTGCCGTGACCGGTTTCCTGCACGACGGCGGCTTCCTGGAACCAGGCTCCGTGGTGGCGGACCTCTACGCCGGGGCGGGGCTGTTCACCGCGCCGCTCGCGGACGCCGTGGGGGCCACCGGGTCCGTGCTGTCCGTGGAAGGATCGCCCGGCGCCAGCCGTGACGCCCGCAAGAACCTCCATGACGCAGCCCAGGTGGAGATCGTGCAGGGCCGGGTGGACCGGGTCCTGCGCGAGAAAGCACGCAGCTTCGACGCCGTCCTGCTGGACCCGCCCCGGGCCGGTGCCGGCAAGGCCGTCGTCAACCAGCTGGTCGGGGCGGGACCCCGGGCCGTGGCCTATGTGTCCTGCGATCCGGCGTCCTTTGCCCGCGATGTGGGCTACTTCCAGCAGTCCGGCTGGGAACTGGCGGGGCTCCGGGCCTTTGACCTGTATCCGCACACCCACCACATGGAGACTGTGGCGCTGCTGACTCCCCGGGGCTGAGGCCACTAGGATGGGCGGAGTAGTCCGACGTCGCGCTCCGTAATCACGGCTGACCTCCTGCACCTTGTGCTGGTCCTTGTGCTAACAAGGCCGGCGCTAGTTAGGCCACCCTAACTAGCAGGGGGTCTGCGGTGCGACAAAGATAAAACTGTTGCGAGAGGAGTCCTGCGATGAGCATTGTGGACAGCTTCGGTTCAAAAGGCAAACTTAATGTAGCCGGTACCGAATACGAAATTTTCCGGTTGAACTCCGTTGAAGGTGCAGAAAACCTTCCGTTCAGCCTCAAGGTATTGCTTGAAAACCTGTTGAGGACCGAGGACGGCGCCAACATTACGGCCGATCACGTCCGAGCACTGGCCGGCTGGGACCCCAGCGCCGAGCCCGACACTGAAATCCAGTTCACGCCGGCGCGCGTGATCATGCAGGACTTCACTGGCGTGCCCTGCGTTGTGGACCTTGCGACCATGCGTGAAGCAGTCAAGGAACTCGGCGGTGACCCCAAGCGGGTCAACCCGCTGGCTCCTGCCGAAATGGTGATTGACCATTCGGTGCAGATCGATTTCTCCGGCAACGCCGGCGCACTGGAGCGCAATATGGAGATCGAGTACCAGCGCAACGGCGAGCGGTACCAGTTCCTGCGGTGGGGCCAGACAGCGTTCGACGACTTCAAGGTCGTCCCGCCGGGAACCGGCATCGTGCACCAGGTCAACATCGAGTACCTGGCCCGCACCGTCATGACCCGGGAAATTGACGGCGTCGTCCGGGCCTACCCGGACACCTGCGTCGGCACCGACTCCCACACCACCATGGTCAACGGCCTGGGTGTGCTGGGCTGGGGTGTCGGCGGCATCGAAGCCGAGGCGGCCATGCTTGGCCAGCCCGTCTCCATGCTGATCCCGCGCGTCGTGGGATTCAAGCTGACCGGGTCCATCCCGGCCGGCGCAACCGCCACCGACGTCGTCCTGACCATCACCGAGCAGCTGCGCAAGCACGGTGTGGTCGGCAAGTTCGTGGAGTTCTACGGCGAAGGCGTCGCGGCTGTGCCGCTGGCCAACCGCGCCACCATCGGCAACATGAGCCCGGAGTTCGGCTCCACGGCCGCCATGTTCCCGATCGACGACGTCACCCTCGACTACCTGCGCCTCACCGGCCGCTCGGACGAGAACGTTGCCCTCGTGGAGTCCTACGCGAAGGAACAGGGCCTCTGGCACGATCCTTCCAAGGAGATCAAGTTCTCCGAGTACCTGGAGCTGGACCTGTCGACGGTTGTTCCGTCGATTTCCGGCCCGAAGCGCCCGCAGGACCGCATCATCCTCACGGAGTCCAAGGACCAGTTCCGCCAGGACCTGCGCAACTACGTGAAGGAAGAGCTGGTTGGCGGAAGTGTGGACGAGGCAATCGACGAAAGCTTCCCCGCGTCGGATGCGCCGTCGTTCACCGCTTCCGCAAGCCACCTCACGGACGAGGCTCCGCACTCGCACGGCCCGGCGTCGGACGGCCGCCCGTCCAACAAGGTCAGCGTCAAGACCGCAGACGGCCGCGAGTTCGAACTGGACCACGGCGCAGTGTCGATCGCCTCGATCACGTCCTGCACCAACACGTCCAACCCGTCCGTGATGCTGGCCGCCGCATTGCTGGCCCGCAACGCCGTCGACAAGGGCCTGACCTCGAAGCCGTGGGTCAAGACCTCCGTGGCTCCCGGGTCCAAGGTTGTCACCGACTACTACAACAAGTCGGGCCTGACCCCGTACCTGGAGAAGCTCGGCTTCTACATCGTCGGTTACGGCTGCGCGACCTGCATCGGCAACTCCGGCCCGCTCGACGCGGAAATCTCCGAGGCCATCCAGGCCAACGACCTTTCCGTCACCGCCGTGCTCTCCGGCAACCGCAACTTCGAAGGCCGGATCAACCCGGACGTGAAGATGAACTACCTGGCCTCCCCGCCGCTGGTCATCGCGTACGCCCTGGCCGGAACCATGGACTTCGATTTCGAGAACGACGCCCTGGGACAGGACGAGGCCGGCAACGACGTCTTCCTGAAGGACATCTGGCCGAACCCGGTCGAGGTCCAGCAGGTCATCGACTCCTCGATCGACAAGGAAATGTTCGCCCGCGGCTACGAGGGAGTCTTCGAAGGCGACGACCGCTGGAAGGCACTCTCCACCCCGGCCGGCGACACCTTCGCCTGGGATCCGAAGTCCACGTACGTCCGGAAGCCCCCGTACTTCGACGGCATGAAGGCACAGCCGGAGCCCGTCACGGACATCACCGGCGCCCGTGTGCTGCTGATGCTGGGCGACTCCGTCACCACGGACCACATCTCCCCGGCAGGGTCGTTCAAGTCGGACACCCCGGCCGGGCAGTACCTGCTGGCCAACGGTGTGGCGCGCAAGGACTTCAACTCCTACGGCTCACGCCGTGGCAACCACGAGGTCATGATCCGCGGAACGTTCGCGAACATCCGGATCAGGAACCAGATCCTGGACGGCGTCGAGGGTGGCTTCACCCGCGACTTCACGCAGGCCGACGGCCCGCAGGCCTACGTCTACGATGCCGCGCAGAACTACGAGGCCGCCGGCATCCCGCTGGTCGTCCTGGCCGGCAAGGAGTACGGCTCCGGCTCGTCCCGTGACTGGGCAGCCAAGGGCACCGCGCTCCTGGGCGTCAAGGCTGTCGTGGCCGAAAGCTACGAGCGCATCCACCGCTCCAACCTGATCGGCATGGGCGTCCTGCCCCTGCAGTACCCGGCCGGCCAGAACGCTGCCAGCCTCGGGCTGACCGGTACGGAAACCTTCGCCGTTGAAGGCGTCACCGCCCTCAACGAAGGCACCACGCCGAAGACGCTCAAGGTCACCGCCACGGCCGAAGACGGCACTGTCACGTCCTTCGATGCGGTCCTGCGCATCGATACCCCGGGCGAGGCTGACTACTACCGCAACGGCGGCATCCTGCAGTACGTGCTGCGCCAGATCTCCGCGAACTAGCGCAGACCCAGCAGTCCAACGGAAAGCCCCGGCCCGTCACCGACGGACCGGGGCTTTCTGGTTCCGGCAACCGACCGGCACCAGGGCTTCCCCGGAGGCGTTAGAGTTAAAAGGCATGTCTACCACCCGAAGGAGGGGCCGTTGGGAATCTTGGAGACCATCCGGAATCCGCAGGACCTGAGCAAGTTGTCCGGGGCGCAGCTGGATCAGCTCGCAGCCGAAGTCAGGGAATTCCTGATCGGCAACGTCTCCCAGACGGGCGGGCACCTGGGTCCGAACCTCGGCGTCGTGGAACTCACCATCGCGGTGCACCGGATCTTCGATTCCCCCCGCGACAGCATCGTCTTCGACACCGGCCACCAGTCGTACGTGCACAAGCTCCTCACCGGACGCCAGGACTTCAGCACCCTGCGCCAGCAGGGCGGCCTGTCCGGCTACCCGGACCGCGCCGAATCCGAACACGACATCGTCGAAAGCTCCCACGCGTCTTCCTCGCTCTCCTGGGCGGACGGGATCTCCCGGGCCCGGCAGCTGACCGGCGACGGCGACCGCTACGTCATCGCCGTCGTCGGTGACGGCGCACTCACCGGCGGCATGGCCTGGGAGGCCATCAACAACATTGCCGCGGACAAAAAGCGCCGCGTCGTGATCGTCGTGAACGACAACGGCCGCTCCTACGCCCCGACCGTGGGCGGCTTCGCGGACTACCTCGCCTCGCTGCGCCCCACCATTGATTCCTTCCGCGCCGCACCCGCCTACGAAGGCACCCTGGACTGGTGGCGGCGGAAACTCCAGAACGGCGGACCCGCGGGCCAGTTCACCTACCGCAGCCTGCATGCCCTGAAGAAGGGCGTCAAGGACTGGTGGGCCCCGCAGGGCATGTTCGAGGACCTCGGGATGAAATACATCGGCCCCGTGGACGGCCACGACCTCCAGGCCATGGAGATCGCCCTGTCCACCGCCAGGAACTACGCCGGTCCCGTGATCGTGCATGCCATGACCGAAAAGGGCCACGGCTACGCACCCGCCCGCGCCCATGAAGCGGACCAGTTCCACGCCGTCGGGATCATCGACCCGGAGACCGGCGAACCCACCGAGGTTGGCGGCGCGAAGTCCTGGACTGCCGTCTTCGCCGACGAGATCGCCGACATCGCGGACGAGCGCAAGGACATCGTCGGCATCACCGGCGCCATGCTGATCCCCGTCGGGCTGCACAAGTTCGCCGCGCGGCACCCGGAGCGGGTGTTCGACGTCGGCATCGCCGAGCAGCACGCCCTCACCTCCGCCGCCGGCATGGCATTCGGGGGACTGCACCCCGTCGTCGCGGTCTACGCGACCTTCCTGAACCGCGCCTTCGACCAGCTCCTGATGGACGTTGCCCTGCACAAAGCCGGTGTCACCATCGTCCTGGACCGGGCCGGCGTCACCGGGCCCGACGGCCCCAGCCACCACGGCATGTGGGACATGGCCATGGTCCAGATTGTTCCCGGACTGCACCTGGCCGCGCCCCGCGACGCCAGCCGGCTGCGCGAGGAACTCCGCGAAGCCGTCGCCATCGAGGACGCCCCCAGCGTCATCCGCTATTCCAAGGGCACCGTGGGTGCCGAGGTTGAGGCCGTCGAACGGCTCAGCGACGGTGTGGACGTGCTGGCACGCCGCCCCGCCGGCTCCAGCGAAAACGACGTGCTGATCGTCAGCGTCGGTGCGATGTCCGAACTCGCCCTGGACGTCTCGAACCGGCTCGGCGCGCAGGGCATCAGCTCCACGGTCGTGGATCCCCGCTGGCTGCTTCCGGTCCGGAAATCCATCGTCGCCCTCGCCTCCCACCACCGCCTCGTCATCTGCATCGAGGACGGGGTCCGCGCCGGCGGTGTCGGGTCCCGGATCCGGCAGGAAATGCGTGCCGCCGGAGTGGACACCGCTCTGAACGAGGTCGGCCTCCCGGTGGAGTTCCTGGACCACGGAACCCGCAGCCAGGTGCTCGAACGGGTCGGCTTGACCGCCCAGCAGATCACCCACGACGTCGTGGCCCAGGTCCTGGGGACCAAGGTGCCGTTCGCGCGTCCCCTCCCGGGCCAGGAACACCCCAGCACCGGCAGCCTGCCGATTCTGTGATGCACCAGGCATCGGACCAGCTTTACCAGGCCGTCAAGGCACAACAGCCACCCTTCGACGGCGCAGACCGCGAATGGTTCAGGAGAGGACGGGCATGAGCGGGATTATCCGGGTTTACAAACGCAACGACGAAGGGGTCCTCGAATTCAGGGAGGCCTGGTTCGACGAGGACTACAGCCAGTTCGTGATGAACCACGGCGTCGTCGGGCACCAGAGCAAGACGGAGGAGACCGACGTCGCGGACGCCGCTGCCGCCGAGGGCCTGATGGACGCCTTTGCTGTGCAGTGCGCCGAAGACGGTTTTGTGGAAATTCCCGAGGACGAGCAGTCCTGGGTCGTGGCCCAGTACGCCCTCAAGACCAAGGACGGCACGGACCGCGACCGCTACCTTGAGGAAAAGGCCAAGGACGCGCTCATCAGCCACCTGGCGTGGCGGGGACTCGGAATCGTGGACCGCTCGGAATTCTCCGATGCCAAGCTCAACATCTTCATCCTCACCCCGGACGTCAACAAGGCCGTCAACGCCATCAAGGTCTGCATCCGGGGCGAGGACCTGGACTTCACCAAGCTGAGCATCGGCGCCGCAGCCTTCGGCGAGACCTCCTTCAAGCTCAAGTACGCGCCGAAGCCGGCCAACAGCTTCACGCTCTAGGTAACACCTGCAAGGGGCCGGGCACGGCTCGCATCAGTTTGGGGCAACCGACTGAAAGGCAACGCCATGACGCGCAGATCCTCTCAACCAGGCAGCACCCCGCTCCCGGCGGGGCTGGCGGCGCCGGCACGCAAGTCGCTCGCGCACGCGGGCGTCGAGACCCTCGAGCACCTCGTGCAGCTCGGCCGGCGTCGGCTTGCCGGGATGCACGGAATCTGCCCGCGGACCCTTGCCCAGCTCGAGGATGCCCTGGACGAACGAGGGCTGGAACTGCCCGCAGGTTGATTCGGGGGAGCCCTGCCGCCGGCCAACCGCCCGCGGCCGGCGCTGCCCCGGAGCCGCTCCCGGCCGTTATAGGCTGAATCCCATGACTGAATACCGCCGCGTAGGAAATTCCGGGCTGACCGTCTCCGTCGTAGGGCTTGGCTGCAACAACCTGGGCCGGGCCAATACGGCGACCGAGTCGCAGGAGGGGACTGACGCCGTCGTGCATGCGGCCCTGGACGGCGGAATCACCTTCTTCGACGTCGCTGACACTTACGGCCGGGAGCCTGGCCTCAGCGAGACGATGCTGGGCAAGGCCCTGCAAGGCCGCCGCGACGACGCCGTCATCGGTACCAAGTTCGGCATGGACATGCGCGGGGCCAACGGCAACGACTTCGGCGCCCGCGGCTCCCGCCGGTACATCATCAAGGCCGCGGAGGCCTCGCTGCGCCGGCTCGGCACGGACTGGATCGACCTCTACCAGTTCCACACGCCCGACCCGCTGACCCCGATCGAGGAGACCCTCGCCGCCCTCGACGATCTCGTCACCAGCGGCAAGGTCCGCTACATCGGCCACTCCAACCGCGCCGGCTGGCAGATCGCCGAGGCCGAATTCACGGCCCGCGCCCGCGGCGGAGCCCGTTTCATCTCCAGCCAGAACCACTACAACCTGCTGGACCGCCGGGCCGAACTCGAGGTCACGCCGGCGGCCGAAGCCTACGGCCTGGGTGTGCTGCCGTACTTCCCCCTCGCCAACGGCCTGCTGACCGGCAAGTACGCCAGGGACACCGCACCCGAGGGCTCGCGCCTGAGCCACACCCGCACCAACCTGGTCCACGACGCCGACTGGGAACAGCTGGCTGCCTTCAGCGCCTTCGCGGCCGAACGGGACCTGACCGAGATCCAGGTCGCCTTCTCCTGGCTCGCGGCCCAGCCCTCGGTCAGCAGCGTCATCGCCGGAGCCACCCGGCCCGAGCAGGTCCGGCAGAACGCCGCCGCCGTGGCCTGGATCCCCAGCGCCGCGGAACGTGCCGAACTCAACGACCTCTTCCCGCGCACCCCGAAGGTCGCACTGTTCTAGATGGAGCCCGTTTCGCCGGGGACCACGGGCAGCCCCCTGCCCGGGATCCCCGCTCCAACGCAGAGAATCCTGATGGACGTCGACACCGGAATCGACGACGCCCTGGCCCTCGTCTACCTGCTCTCCCGGCCGGAGGTCCACCTCCAGGCCATCACCTGCACGGCGGGGAACGTCGGTGCCCGCCAGGTTGCGCTGAACAACCTGGCGCTGCTGGAGCTGTGCGGGCGGCAGGGCATTGAGGTGGCCATCGGCGCCGAGGTGCCGCTGGAAATTCCGCTGGTCACCACCGAGGAGACCCACGGACCGCAGGGCATCGGCTACGCCGAACTACCGGCACCCGCCCAGCAGATCTCCCGCCGCCACGCCGTCGACGTCTGGGTGGAGGACGTGCGGGCGCACCCGGGCGAAATCACCGGACTGGTCACGGGACCGCTGACCAACTTCGCCCTCGCCCTGCGCCGCGAACCGGAACTGCCGCGGCTGCTCAAGGGCCTCGTCATCATGGGCGGCAGCTTCTACTACCAGGGCAACACCACGCCGACAGCGGAATGGAACGTCTCGGTGGACCCGCACGCGGCCAGGGAAGTCTTCGCCGCTTACCGCGGAGTTCCGGAGGAGAAGCTGCCGGTGGTGTGCGCGCTGGAAACGACGGAGCGCATTGAGATGCTGCCGGATCACCTCCGCCGCCTCGGCGAAGCCGCCGGGGCCGGACCGGAACTGGTCCTGCCGGAGCAGGCTGAGAGCCTCCGCAGCTCCTCAGCCAACCCGATCGTGGCCTGCCTCTCGGACGCGATCCGGTTCTACATGGAATTCCACCGGCTCTACGAGCAGGGCTACGTGGCGCACATGCACGACGCCTTCGCGGCCTGCGCCGCCGTCGGACGCACCCCGTTCAGCACCCGGCTGGCCACGGTCGACGTCGAAACCGGCTCACCCCTGCTGGTCGGCACCACGGTGGCGGATTTCCGCGGGCTGTGGGGCCTGCCGCCCAACGCCCGGATCGTCTCCTCCAACGACCCGGAGCGGTGCTTCGAGGAGCTGATTGCCTCGGTGGGGGCGCTGGCACGGCGGAGCATGTCCTCCGGTCCGCCCGCCGCTGGTTGGGTTGGGAGCTGCGGCGGGCTTCAGGACATCTGTTGCCCGCCGCCGCTGGGGGACGCCGGTTAGCCGGGTTGTTCAGGCTGCCGGTTCGGACGCCACGCCGGGCGCCAGGAACTTCCGGCCGTTGACCCGCTCGGAGGCGCCCACCCGGTCCAGGTACGGGGTGATGCCGCCGAGGAACATCGGCCAGCGCGCCCCGAGGATCATGCAGAGGTCGATGTCCTCCGGGCCGGCGACGACGCCCTCGGCCAGCATCAGCCCGATTTCCTCGGCCAGGGCGTCCTGCGTGCGGCGCAGCACCTCCTCGCCGGTGGACGGGGTGTTGCCAAAGGACATCAGCGCGAGCGTCCCGGCCGGGATCGCGGGCTTGCCGGCCTGGACCGAGGCCGGAGCCCAGATGGACGTCACCCCGTTGTCGATCAGCTTCTGCAGGTTTTCCGACACCGTGAAGCGCTCCGGGAACGCCGCGTGCAGGGATTCCTGGACGTGCTGCGCGACCGGCAGGCCTACCATGGCCCCGAGGACGAACGGCGTCATCGGCAGGCCCATCGTGCGCAGCGCGTTATCCGCGACCTCCGCGGGGGTGCCTTCGTCGAAGGCGGCCGTCACTTCGCCCATGAGGCGCAGCAGGATGCGGTTCACCACGAACGCCGGGGCGTCCTTGACGAGCACGGCGGACTTCTTGAGCCCCTTGGCGAGCTCGAACGCGGTGGCCAGCACGGCGTCGTCGGTCTTCGGCGCGCGGACGATTTCCAGCAGCGGCATCACCGCGACGGGGTTGAAGAAGTGGAAGCCGATCAGGCGCTCCGGGTGCTCCAGGTCCTCGGCCATGGCGGTGACGGACAGTGAGGAGGTGTTGGTCGCAAGGATGCACTCGGGAGAGACGATCGCCTCGACCTCCTTGAAGACCTGCTTCTTGACGTTGAGCTCCTCGAAGACAGCCTCGATCACGAAGTCGGCGTCGGCGAAGGCGTCCTTTGACACCGATCCCGTGACGAGCGCCCGGGTCCGGTTGGCGGCGTCTGGGCTGATCCGGCCCTTCTGCTGCAGTTTGTCCACCTCGGCGTGGACGTAGCCGACGCCCTTGTCCACCCGGGCCTGGTCGATGTCCGTCATCACGACAGGCACTTTGAGCTGGCGGGCGAAGAGCAGGGCGAGCTGGCTGGCCATCAGGCCGGCTCCCACAACGCCGATCTTGGTCACGGGGCGGGCGAGCTTGCGGTCCGGCGCGCCGGCGGGACGCTTGGAGCGGCGCTGCACCAGGTCCAGGAAGGCGTAGACGGTGGAGCGGAACTCGTCCGTCTGCATGAGGTCCGCGAGGGTCTCGCATTCCAGCTCCGCGGACTGGGCCTGCGTCAGCGTCCGGTTGGCTTCCATGACCTCGAGGACCTTGGCCGGCGCCGGGGAGGCGTTGGAGGTCCGGGCCTCCACGAGCGACCGGCCGGAGGCGATGGCGGCGGCCCAGCGGGCGGCGACCTCCGGGGCGGCGGGGTCGACGGCGTTGGCACGTTCCGGGGCCACGGCGCCCGCGATGACCTGCGCGGCCCAGGCGACGGACTGCTCCACGAAGTCCGCGGGCTCGAACATGGCGTCCGCGACGCCGAGGTTGAAGGCCTGCGGGCCGTTGAGGGTTCGGTTGTTGCTGAGCGGGTTCTCGATCATCACCTTGACGGCGTTTTCCGGGCCGATCAGGCGCGGCAGGATGTAGACGCCGCCCCAGCCCGGGATGAGGCCGATGAAGGCCTCCGGGAGGGCCAGCGCCCCGGCGCCGGTGGACACGGTGCGGTAGGTGGACTGCAGGGCGATCTCCAGCCCGCCGCCCAGGGCCACGCCGTTGATGAAGGCAAAGCTGGGGACACCCAGGTTGGCCAGCGTGCCGTAGACGTCGTGGCCGAGCTGGGCCATCCAGAGACCGTGTTCGTGGCCGCTGATGGACTTGACGGTGGACAGGTCTGCTCCGGCGACCAGAAAGTAGGGCTTACCGGTGACGCCCACGCCCACGATCTCGCCGCGGGCGGCGCGCTCCTTGAGTCCTTCCAGGACGGTGCCGAGCTCGATCAGGGTGTTGGGACCCAGGGTGGTGGGCTTGGAGTGGTCCAGGCCGTTATCCAGTGTGACCAGGGCGAACGTGCCGGGGCTCGTGCCGTTGACTGCGGGGAGCTCGATGTCCTGGACGTAGGAATGCGTCACCGATTCGTTCGGAAACAGTTCGGCAAGTTTGCGGAAATCGGCGGCGCTCATGCTGCGGCTCCAGTCTCGGTGGTGGTGTATTCGGTGCCGTAGTCGGCGTGGTGCGGGTTTTCCCAGATGACGGTGGCGCCCATGCCCAGGCCGATGCACATTGTGGTCATGCCGAAGCGGACCGTGGGGTCCTCCTCGAACTGGCGGGCCAGCTGGTTCATCAGCCGGACGCCGGAGGACGCGAGGGGGTGTCCGACGGCGATCGCCCCGCCATAGCGGTTGACCCGGGGGTCGTCGTCGGCGATCCCGAAGTGGTCCAGGAAGCTGAGCACCTGGACGGCGAAGGCCTCGTTGATTTCGAACAGGCCGATGTCCCCGATGCCCAGACCGGCGTTCCTGAGGGCCTTTTCGGTGGCCGGGACCGGGCCGATGCCCATGACCTCAGGCTCAACGCCGGCGAAGGCGTAACTGACCAGGCGCATCTTGACCGGCAGGCCCAGTTCCTCGGCGGCCTCGGCGGAGGCCAGCAGGGCGGCGGTGGCGCCGTCGTTGAGGCCGGCGGCGTTGCCGGCAGTGACCCGGCCGTGCGCGCGGAACGGGGTCTTGAGCGAGGCAAGGTCCTCCACGGAGGTCCCCGGGCGCGGCGGCTCGTCCACCGTGTTCACGGTCCAGCCCTGGCCCGGCTTCATCGTCGCGACCGGGACCAGGTCCGGCTGGATCTGGCCCTTGCCGTAGGCCGCCGCCAGCTTGTCCTGGGAGGCGACGGCGTAGGCGTCGGTGCGGTCCTTGGTGATCGCGGGGAAGCGGTCGTGCAGGTTCTCGGCCGTGTTTCCCATGTTCAGGGCTGCCGGGTCCACGATCCGTTCGGACATAAAGCGCGGGTTGGGATCCGCGCCGGCGCCCATCGGGTGGTTGCCCATGTGTTCCACGCCGCCGGCGATCACGACGTCGTAGGCGCCGAAGCCGATGCCGCTCGCCGTCGTGGTCACGGCGGTCATGGCGCCTGCGCACATCCGGTCGATCGCGAATCCCGGGACGGTCCGCGGCAGTCCGGCGAGCAGGGCCGCGGTGCGGCCGATCGTCAGTCCCTGGTCGCCGGTCTGCGTCGTCGCCGCGATGGCCACTTCGTCGATCCGTTCGGCCGGCAGGGACGGGTTCCGGCGCATCAGTTCGCGGATGCACTTGACCACGAGGTCGTCGGCCCGCGTTCCGGCGTAGATGCCCTTCTCGCCGGCGCGGCCGAACGGGGTGCGGACGCCATCGACGAAGACGACCTCGCGGATGGTCCTGTTTCTTCCAACGCTGTGTGTTCCGCTGCTCGGGTGCTGGCTCACGTGCTACTCCTCATCGGGACCTGGGTGCCGGATACGCAGCCCGGGCGCAAAAGCCAAGGGCAACAGTGATCCAGGCGACATCAGACAACATGTTACTCGTCAGTAACATAGCTGGCAAGGAGTGCGGTGGCGGAAGTCCGGGCGGGCGGGCCTAGGGTGCCGTGTCGGGCTCCGTAGCGGGCGCGGATTTGGCTTCCTTGACCGGGAGCGGCTGCGGGTTCCGGAAGGCCTCGGCAATGAGCGGGGTGACAAGTTCAATCTGCCACTGGCGGGCGCCAAGGTTCGCCAGTTCCTCGGCGATGCCTTCCTCGCTGGTCTCCACCGGCGGACGCCAGGCGACGCGGCGGAGGTAATCCGGTGTCAGCAGGTTCTCCACCGGCATGTTCAGTTCCTCGGCCTTGACCTGCAGCAGGGGCCGGGCGGTGGCGAGCCTGGCGGCTGCTTCCGGGTCCCGGTCGGCCCACACCCGCGGGGGCGGGGGCGCGTTGGTGGGCAGGTGCAGGGGAGGGAGGTCCTCGAGGGTCCGGGCCGTGCTGATGCAGCGCAGCCACCGCGGTGCCTCGCGCTGGGCCGCGCGGCCGTGGAAGCCCTTGGTCCCCAGCAGCTGCGGCACGGTGGTGGGCATGGCCTTGGCGGCCGCGACGAGGGCCGAGTCGGGGATCAGCCGGCCGGGAGCGACGTCGCGCTTCTGGGCCAGCGAGTCGCGTTCAACCCACAGTTCGCGGACCGCGGCCAGCTGGCGCCGGTCGCGGATCTGGTGCAGTCCGGACGTCTTGCGCCACGGGTCGACACGCGGCGGCGCCTGTCCGGCCTCCAGGATGGCGGCGAATTCCTGTTCGGCGAAGTCCAGCTTCCCGTCGGCGACGAGCAGTTCGATGAGTTCCTCGCGCAGTTCCGTGAGGACCTCGACGTCGAGGGCGGCGTAGCGCAGCCAGGGTTCCGGCAGCGGGCGGGTGGACCAGTCGGCGGCGGAGTGTTCCTTCGCGAGGCCAAAGCCCAGGAGCTGTTCGATCACGGCGGCGAGGCCCACGCGGGGCAGCCCTGCGAGGCGGGCGGCGAGTTCGGTGTCAAAGAGTTTGTCCGGCCACATGCCGAGTTCGGACAGGCAGGGCAGGTCCTGGCTGGCGGCGTGCAGGATCCACTCGACGCCGCGCAGGGCGTCGTTGATGATGCCCAGGTCCCCGAAGGGTTCCGGATCGATCAGCCAGGTGCCGGAGCCCTCACGGCGGATCTGGACCAGGAACGCGCGCTGGCCGTAGCGGAAACCGGAGGCGCGTTCGGCGTCCACCCCCGCGGGGCCGTGGCCTGCGGCGAGGGCCGCGGCGCAGCGTTCCAGGCCGGACCGGGTTTCAATGACGAGCGGCACACCGTCGCGGGGGGCATCGAGGTCGATCACCTCGGGAACCAGGCTGTCGAAGCCGTCCACCGCGATGTGGGCTGTGGTGTCAGCGGCCTCTGTCTTATTTTGAGCTGTGTTGGTGGCCGCGCCCGCGGCGGTGATTTCCGGAATATGAGGGGTCATGATGACTTCAGTTTAGCGACAACACAGTGCTGCGGGCCGCGCATCCGCCAAAACGGAGCGGTTTGCCCACCTGTCGCGCTCCCAAACCAGCTCCCATGTCAGGCCTGTCCGCGGCGCCGGCGCGGCAGGGGCGTGACGCCTTCGGGCAGTGGGGGAAGGCCCGCGAAGGTGCAGACCATATCGGACCACGCCTCGAGGTGCGAGGTGATGTCAGGGCTGGCCGGAGTCCAGGATGCCCGGAGCTCAATGTCGATCGAATTGGGCCGGTCCGCAAGGGTTCCGAAGCTTTCGGACAGCACCCGCGTCGCGGTCCCGCCGGCTGAGCGGTACGGCGCGGCGTGGGTTTCCAGTGCCTCGACGAGCCACGTCCAGGCGACGGAGCCGAGCATTTCGTCGTTGCCCATTTCCGGTTCCAGCTGGGCGCGGATGTAGGTGACGATCCGGAATTCGCCTTCCCAGACAGCGGAGCCGTTGGGATCGTGCAGCAGGATGAAGCGGCCGGTGGCGAGTTCGACGTCGTCGCTTCCGGAGGCACGTGCCAGGGCCGCGGCCGCAGGGCCGTGCACGGCCCCCGAGGGCGCCGGTTCGCCGGGGGCGAGAACTTCCGCGCCGAGCGCGACGGCGAACGGCGCCAGCCGCGCGGGCGCCGGGATCTCCTCCAGGCGCAGTTCACTCCGGGTTCGTGCCTGCCGAAGGGTTCCCAGGGCAAAGACAAAATCTGCCGGAACCTGATCGAGTGCGTTCACAATGGAAGATTATGCAAGGGGCGCTCCCAAGCCCGGCAGGCTCGCCGCCGCTGCCCGGTCCGGGTTTCGGCGGGCGACGGCGGCGGACCTGCCGGCTGGATCAGCCGGCAGCGAGTTCGCGCTTGATGGCAGCGATGAAGGAATCAACGTCGTCCTCGGTGGTGTCGAAGGAACACATCCAGCGGACCTCGCGGGCTGCCTCGTTCCAGTCGTAGAAACGGAAGGACCTGCGCAGCCGGTCCGCCACTCCTGCCGGCAGGATCGCGAACACGCCGTTGGACTCCGTCTTCTGGCTCAGCTCGACGCCGGGGATGGACTCGACGCCGGCACGAAGCCGGGTGGCCATGGCGTTGGCGTGCGAGGCGGAGCGCAGCCACAGGTCACCCTCGAGCAGTGCGATGAACTGCGCGGACATGAACCGCATCTTGGAGGCCAGCTGCATGTTCATCTTGCGCAGGTAGATCAGGCCCTGGGCAGCGGCAGGGTTCAGCGCGATGACCACCTCGCCGAAGAGCAGGCCGTTCTTGGTGCCGCCGAAGGAGAGGATGTCCACGCCGGCGTCGCGGGTGAAGGCCCGCAGCGGCACGTTCAGGTGGGCCGCGGCATTGGCCAGCCGGGCGCCGTCCATGTGCAGCTTCATGCCCTTGGAGTGGACATGCTCAGCGATCGCCCGCACTTCGTCCGGCGTGTAGCAGGTGCCGAGTTCGGTGGTCTGCGTGATGGACACGGCCAGCGGCTGCGCGCGGTGCTCGTCGCCCCAGCCCCAGGCTTCCTTGTCGATCAGCTCGGGGGTGAGTTTGCCGTCCTCCGTGGGGACCTGGAGCAGCTTGATGCCGCCGATACGTTCCGGGGCGCCGTTCTCGTCCATGTTGATGTGCGCGGTGGACGCGCAAATGACGGCGCCCCAGCGCGGCAGCAGGGACTGCAGCGACAGCACGTTCGCGCCGGTGCCGTTGAAGACCGGGAAGCACTCGATGCCATCGCCGAAGTGCTCCTCCATCAGCTGCTGCAGCCGGGCGGTGTAGTCGTCCTCGCCGTAGGAGACCTGATGGCCCTCGTTGGCAGCGGCCAGGGCGGCCAGGACCTCGGGATGGACGCCCGAGTAGTTGTCCGAGGCAAAGCCGCGGACGGAAGGATCGTGGAGCCGCACCGCAGTGCTGGCAGGGGCAGTTTCAACTGTGCTCGTCATCGATTTGCTCACGCTTTCAGTCTAGGGAGGTCCGGGCCCCGGGGCTAAGTCCAGGGCTGCGGGTCAGGGTCTGGGACCGGCGCCCAGGAGCAGCCGCTGGCCGTTCAGGTCCGCCGCGGGGGAGGTGAAGAGCCCGACGGCGGCAGCGGCCAGGTCCTCGACGTCGGTGAAGCCCGGGAAGGTGCGTTCCGGGGACCTCGCCCGAAGGCCCGCGTCCACGAGGGCCTTCACCACGAAGATCACCGCGGCGCTGCGCTGTTCCACGGGGACGGCGTCACTGCCGGGGCCGGCGGCCCCCGATTGCCCGCGGTGGAAGCCGTCGGCGACGGCCAGGGTCCAGGCTTCGGCGGCGGCTTTGGCGGCCACATAGCTGGCGCCGCCCGCCGTCGGCTTGCTCACGGCTGTGGAGGAGACCATGGCGAAGCGCCCGGCGTCGGAGGCCGCGAGGTCGTCGTAGAAGACCCGTGTGACGTTCCGCAGCGTGCTGATGGCGCCGCGTTCCAGGAACTCCCAGTCCTCATCGCTCTGGTCGGTGATGCCTTTGGCGCCGCGCCAGCCGCCGACCAGGTGGATGACCCCGTCGATGGCCCCGCCGGTTCCGGCCAGCGCCGCCCGCACGGCGGCGTGCAGCTTCCGGACCTCCGCGAGGTCGGCGAGGTCGCACACCAGCGGCGTGATGCCGCTGCCGGCTTCCGCGGCGGCCGCCTCAATCCGGGGCCGGTCCGAGCCGACGGTCAAGACGGTGTGCCCGGCGTTGTGCAGGGCGCGGGCGGCGGCGATACCCGAAGGGCCGCTGCCGCCCGTGACCAGCACGTTCAGGGCGCGGGCGGCGCTCATCCGGCGTTCATGGGATTGATGGCTGTCCCGGTATCAGATGTACCCGTGATGCCGGCCGTGGATTCGATGACGGGGCGCATTTTCTTCTCGAGGGCCTCGTAGAACATGGACAGCGGGAACTCGTCGTCGAGCACCTGGTCGGTGAGGCCGCGCGGCGGGCCGGCCAGCGGCAGCGCATCCGGGCCCTTGGCCCACACGGAGGCCGGGTTGGGCGTGACGGTGCCGGAGATCAGCTCGTACGCGGCAAGCCAGTGTGCCATCTTGGGACGGTCGATCGAGCGCCAGTACAGTTCCTCGATCCTGGCGCCGAGTTCAACCACGACGTCGGCAACCTGGTCCCAGTCGATGCTGAGTTTGCTGTCGGTCCAGTGCAGGACGTGGTGCTGGTGCATCCATGCAAAGAGCAGCTGGCCGCCGAGGCCGTCGTAGTTGCGGACCCGGCTGCCGGTGATGGCGAAGCGGAAGATCCGGTCGAAGATGACGGCGTACTGGACCAGCTTGGCGTGCCGGCGTGCCTCGGGATCGGCGTCCTCGTCCTTTTCGATCTTCACGGATTCGCGGAAGGCGGTCAGGTCGCAGCGCAGTTCCTCGAGGGAATATAGGAAGAACGGCATGCGCTGCTTGATCATAAACGGGTCGAAGGGCAGGTCGCCGCGCATGTGGGTGCGGTCGTGGATGAGGTCCCACATCACGAACGTTTCCTGCGTCAGCTCCTGGTCCTCCAGCAGCGCGGCCGCGTCCTCGGGCAGGTGCAGCGAGGTGATGTCCGCGGCGGCGCGGAGCACCCGGCGGAAGCGGGCGGCCTCGCGGTCGGCGAAGATGGCGCCCCACGTGAAGGTGGGGGTTTCGCGGACGGCGACGGTCTCCGGGAACAGCACGGCGGAGTTGGTGTTGTAGCCCGGGGTGAAGTCGAGGAAACGGATCGGGACGAAGAGCTTGTTGGAGTATTCGCCCTCCTCGAGGCCGGCGACGAACTCGGGCCAGATGACCTCGATCAGCACGGCCTCGACGAGGCGGTTGCTGCTGCCGTTCTGCGTGTACATCGGGAACACGACGAGGTGCTGGAGGCTGTTCACGCGGTGCCGCTGCGGCTGGAAGGCCTGCAGGGAGTCCAGGAAGTCGGGCACGCCGAAGCCGCCGTCGGCCCAGCGGCCGAAGTCGGTTACAAGGAGGGCGAGGTAGTCGGCGTCGTGCGGAAAGGACGGTGCCAGGGCCTGGATGGCCGCAGCGATCGTGCGGACATGCCCGGCGGCGGATTCGTGGTTGGCGGCCTCCGGAACGGAACCGTCCTGGGCCTGGAGTGCCTGCAATGCGGTGGCGGCAGCCTTGAGCTGCAGCCACTCCGGGGAGTCGGCCGAGATCGGGGCAGTGGTGGTGATAGCGGTGGTAGTCATCGTCAGCAGGCGCCTTTCTATTTGCTGGGAGCGTCGCTCGTCAGTAGCTAAAACGAGCGTAGCAAGCAAAACAGAATCCCTAACGCAAAATTGGCTTGAGCATAAGAAAGTCTGGGGCAAGTCGGCCGCCCGGCCCGGGCCAGCTCCAGCGGCGGCGGGGCTGGCCCCCAGTTGCCCGCGGCGCTGGCGGGACCGCCGGGTGCGCGGCGTTCCGGGAACGGCCGAGGACCCCCGGTCTGCACCGCTGTTGCGGCGCCTGGCGGGGGTCCTCTGCGTAGTTGGGTCGGGCTCGGGCTACTGGCCCGCGTCGTCCGCCGAAACCAGCTTGAGGGAGACGGAATTGATGCAGAAGCGCTGGTCAGTCGGGGTTCCGTAGCCTTCGCCCTCGAACACGTGGCCGAGGTGTGAATCGCAGTGGGCGCAGCGGACCTCGACACGTTCCATGCCAAGCGTCCGGTCGTGGATGTATCTCACCGTGCCGTCCGCCAGCGGGGCCCAGAAGGAGGGCCAGCCGCAGTGCGAATCGAACTTCTCCTTGCTGGTGAAGAGCTCCGTGCCGCAGGCACGGCACTGGTAGACGCCTGCGGTGTGCGTGTCCCAGTACTCGCCGGTGTAGGGACGCTCGGTCCCGGCCTGGCGGAGTACACGGTACTCCTCCGGCGTCAGTTCCTGGCGCCACTGCTCGTCGGATTTTTCAACGGGCGGGTTGACGCTCCCGGCATCGGACCCGGCCGCGCTTGCGGCCGCGGGGGCGGTGACGGGCGAGACTTTTGGCCTGTTACTAAAGATGCTCATAGCCTCAATAACGCTCAGGAGTCCCCGATAAATCCCGATCCGGCGTAAAGATGCAGGACCGGGAGCCCGAGTTTGTCCTGCGCCTTGGTGGCCCAGTCGGTGTGGAAGGTGTCCGCGACGGCGTGCGGGCGGGTGATCACCACAGCCTGCCCGGCGCCGATTTCCTTGACCCGGGCGACCATTCCGTCGACGGCCCTGCCCTCGACGATTTCGCCGGTCACGCCGCTGCCAAGCCCGGCCAGGGCCGCGAGCGAGACGGACAGGGTTTCGGCGGCTTCGGCGCGTTCCTCCGCGGGATCGGAGTGTGCCGTCAGTTCACGGAAGGCCTTGGAGATTTCCAGCAAGGAGAGGTTCTCCAGGAAATCCACCAGCAGGTGCCGCTCGGTGCTGGCCGGAACCAGGACCACCAGGGGTACATCACCTCCGGCAAGCAGGGTTTCGATGTTGACGCGGTCGTCCGCGCCGAGGGGCTCTTCTGTCAAAATGACGATTGGATCACTCATGCCCCCAGCCTAGTCCCGCGCCGGCACGCCCGCACGGATTGGGTCCCCGTGCGCTTCCCGGTGGCCGTTCTGAACCACGGATGCCACGGTGGGCGGGGAGTTCGGTAAGAATGGTGCCATGGCTTCCTCCCCCCGCCTCCTGCCGGATCCGCGCCGGATCTCCACCGCCCGTGGACAGGCCGCCCGCGCCGCGGCTGCGCCCGCGGCCGAAGTTTCGGTCAAGGGCAGTGCCAAATGGGCGCTCGGCGGCATCATTGGCGGCAGTGCTGCGGCCGGCCTGCTGGCTGCCGGTTCCTCCGCCCTGGCCTTGTATTTCGCGCGCCGCGTGATTACTCCCGCCCGGGTCAAGGAGGAGGACCAGGAAGTCCTCGCGGTCATCCGGGGCGGGCACGGGCTGGAGGTCATCCTGGCTGCCACACCCGAGGCCACGGTCGAAGGCGTCTATGGATTGTTCTTCGACGGCGGCCGGGGACACGCCCGGATGGGCCGGATCGTGTCGTATTCGCCGGCGGAGCGCACCGTGCAGCGGGAGGTCGAGGCCGTCTACAGCGGCGACCTCAGCACGGCGCGCCGGGGCTACTGGAGCGGCGCCGCCTACCCGGACCCTGCCAGCATCGGCCTGCCCGCGGAAGACGTGGACATCGACGTCGACGGCGGGACCGCTCCGGCGTGGCTGGTCCGGGCCCCGCAGGAGTCCGGCATCTGGGCCATCATGGTGCACGGCAGGGGAGCGAGCCGGCAGGAATGCCTTCGGGCGGTCCGGACCTCCCTGGAACTGGGCATGTCCAGCCTGCTGATCTCCTACCGCAATGACGGCATGGCCCCCTCGGCACAGGACGGGCGTTACGGCCTGGGCTCCACCGAGTGGCGCGACGTCGAGGCGGCCATCGGCTTTGCCCTGGAACAGGGCGCCCGCGAAGTGGTGCTTTTTGGCTGGTCCATGGGCGGGGCCATCTGCCTCCAGACCGCGGACTTGTCCCGCTACCACCCGCTGATCCGCGCCATGGTGCTGGACGCCCCGGTCATCAACTGGGTGAACGTGCTGGCACACCACGCCGAACTCAACCGGATCCCCTCCGCGGTGGGACGGTACGGGCAGCTGATGATGAGCCACAAGCTGGGACGCCGGCTGACCGGCCTCGCCGCGCCGGTGGACCTGAAAGCGATGGACTGGGTTTCCCGGGCGGTCGAGCTGCGCACGCCGACGCTGATCATCCACAGTGTCGACGACGAATACGTCCCCTACGGCCCGTCCGCGGCCCTGGCGGAGAAGAACCCTGAGATGGTCACCTTCGAGACCTTCGACCGCGCCCGGCACACCAAGGAATGGAACGTGGATCCGGAGCGCTGGGAGCGGCTGGTCACGGCCTGGCTGGGGCAGCAGCTCGCGCCCCGCCTGAACCCGGGCCAGCCAAATCCGGCGCCCGTCTAGTTCCTGCCGGTGCCGATCCGCGCCGTGCGTGCGTCGGTGAGCCGGATCAGTTCGGCCGGGCTCAGCTCGAGGTCCAGGCCACGCCGCCCGCCCGACACCAGAATCGTGTCCAGGCCCAGTGCGCTGTCGTCCACAACCGTGGGGGAGGGCTGGCGCTGTCCGAGCGGTGAGATGCCGCCAAGCACATAGCCTGTGCGGCGCTGTGCCACCGCCGGGTCCGCCATCGCTGCCTTTTTGCCGCCCAGCGCCGACGCCATCGCCTTGAGGTCCAGGTTGCCGCTCACCGGCACGACGCCGACGGCAAGCCGGCCGTCGACGTCGACCATCAGGGTTTTGAACACGCGGGCCGGATCGATGCCGAGCACCTCCGCAGCTTCCAGCCCGTAGCTGGCCGCCGCCGGGTCATGGCTGTAGGGGTGCGCGACGAAGGGAACCCCGGCGGCCGCCAGTGCTGCGGTGGCCGGGGTTCCCTGGGAAGCCTGCTTGCGTGCCATTCTGTTCGGATATTCGGGGTGTCAGGGTGCCTGTCAGGGCTGCTGCGGGAGGGCGGCAACCTTGCGCTTGATCCGGCCCAGCATGGCGGTCATCCCGCGCATCCGGAGCGGGGTGATGGCCCGGGTGAGGCCCAGCAGCTCCGGCATGTCGTCCGGGACGGCCAGGATCTCGGCCGGGCTCAGACCGTCGAGGCCCTCGTGCAGCACGCCCGCGAAGCCGCGGGTGGTGGGGGCTTCGGGGGGTGCCTTGAAGAAGAGCCGGACGGTGTCGGCCGTGCCGCCGTCGGACTGTTCCGTTTCAATGGTCAGGAACAGCGGTGACTGGCACTCCACCACCTGCTCCATCAGTTCCGGGTGGTCCTTGAGCCGGTCCGGGAGCTCCGGGAGCTCCCGGGAGAACTCCAGCAGCAGCTGGAGCCGTTCGGGTTCGGTGACGGCCTGGAAGTCATCAACAATTTCCGCCAGTGCGGTGGGGAGGGCAGGAGTATTCATCTCTTCCAGCTTACGCACGCGCGCCGCTTGTGTCCCGATCGGCGTCCGCTGATGCGCTGGGCTACCTGGCGGCCGGTACCGTGCCGCGGTCGGCACCCTTGACGATCGGGACGCGGACGGCGTTGCCCCATTCGGTCCAGGATCCGTCGTAGTTGCGGACCGAGTCGAAGCCCAGCAGATACTTGAGCGCGAACCAGGTGTGGCTGGAACGTTCGCCGATGCGGCAGTACGCGACGACGTCGTCGTCCTCCTTGAGGCCGGCCTCGCCGAGGTACAGTGCCTCGAGCTCGGGGCGGGTCCGGTAGGTGCCGTCGTCGGCAGCCGCCCGGGCCCACGGGATGGAGGCCGCGGTGGGGATGTGCCCGCCGCGCAGGGCGCCTTCCTCGGGGTAGGCGGGCATGTGGGTGCGCTGGCCGGTGTACTCCTCGGTGGAGCGGACGTCGATCAGCGGCTTGCCGAAGTGGGCCAGGACGTCTTCTTTGAAGGCGCGGATCGGGGCGTCGTTGCGTTCGACGACGGGGTACTCGCCGGGGGTGATGGCGGGCTTGTCCGTGGTGATGGCACGGCCCTCGGCGATCCACTTGTCCCGGCCGCCGTCGAGCAGCCGGACGTCCTCGTGGCCGAAGAGCTCGAAGACCCACAGGGCGTACGCTGCCCACCAGTTGGACTTGTCGCCGTAGATGACCACGGTGCTGTCGCGGGAGATTCCCTTGGCCGCGGCGAGGGCGGCGAACGCTGCGCCGTCGACGTAGTCGCGGGTGACCTCGTCATTCAGGTCGGTGTGCCAGTCGATCTTCACCGCGCCCGGGATGTGGCCGACCTCGTAGAGCAGCACGTCCTCGTCGGATTCCACCACCACGAGCTTGCCGTCGTTGAGGGCGCCGGAGCCGATCGCGGCGGCCAGCCATTCGGTGGACACGAGACGCTCGGGGTGGGCGTACGCGGCGAACTTCTCGTTCTGCTCAACGGGGTAGGGCATGGGGATGGCCTTTCACTGAAACGGTCAGGAGGCCGGGCCATGGAAGGATCGAACGCGGCGCCGGGCCTCCTCCAACACTAGCCACGCCCCGCCGGGATTGCCCCTCCCGGTTCACTCTCGGAAATATGGCCTTCGTCACGTGCTGTCCACCCCGGGCCCGTGTGCCGACAGGGGCCTGCGCTTTGCCGGTATTCTTTCTGGGGACAAGAGACCAGCAGAACGGACCACCTTGGTACAGATCGAACAGCTCGCCGCCCGCACCCCGGCAGTTTCAGTGGATGAACTCCTCAACGGGTTTTATCCGTCGCCGCGCTTTGGTGAGGTTTCGTTTTCCAGCTACCGGCCGGATCCGTCCCAGCCCAGCCAGGCCGCCGCGGTCAGGGCGCTGGAAGGTTTTGCGGCCAACGTCGGCGCGCGCGACGGCGACGGGCTCTTCAAGCGCCTCTTCGGCAAGAAGGATACGTCCCGCGCCGGGATCTACCTCGACGGCGGCTTCGGCGTCGGCAAGACCCACCTGCTCGCCTCGCTCTGGCACGCCGCGCCGGGTCCGAAGGCGTTTGGCACCTTCGTCGAATACACCAACCTGGTCGGGGCGCTCTCCTTCCGCAAGACCGTCGAGGCCCTGAGCCACTACAAGCTGGTCTGCATTGATGAATTTGAGCTCGATGATCCGGGCGACACCGTGCTGATGTCCCGGCTCATGCGCGAACTGGCCGACGCCGGTGTGAAGCTTGCGGCCACCTCCAACACCCTGCCGGGTTCTCTCGGCGACGGCCGCTTTGCCGCCGTCGACTTCGCCCGGGAAATCCAGGTACTGGCAGACCAGTTCGACGTCGTCCGGATCGACGGCGAGGACTTCCGCCACCGCGGCCTGCCCGCCGCGCCGCAGCCGCTGCCGAACGATCAGTTGACCCACCACATGCAGAATGAGTTCCATGGCAAGACGGTGGCGCGCGATGAGTTCAGCACGCTGATCAACCACCTGGCCGGCGTCCACCCGAGCCGCTACCGGCAGTTGCTGGACGGGATAGAGGGCGTGGTCTGGAAGAACGTCCACACCATCACCGAGCAGGCAGTGGCGCTGCGCTTCGTGGTGCTCGCAGACCGGCTGTACGACAAGGATGTGCCCATCCTGGCCAGCGGCGTGCCGTTCGACCAGCTCTTCACCGATGAAATGATGACCGGCGGGTATATGAAGAAATACTTCCGGGCTGTCTCCAGGCTCACCGCGCTGGCCCGCGAGGGCCAGAGCCGCGAACCCTCCTAGCGTTCCTGCGGCACCAACAACAGCAACGCGGGGTCACCTACGGCCCATCCGGTGCATCCGGATGGGCCGTAGGTGACCCCGCGTTTCTTCGTTAAATACCCTCAAGCGAGGCGGCGCAAAAGGAGCTTTGGTGCCCTTAAATGCCGGAGGTGCCGGTGCCGCCTCTCGGCGGGACCGGCACCTCGCTGACGTATCTGGGTCAGAGGCCTGGCTGGCGGGGTTCCCCGGCTACGGGGGGTTCACCGGCTACGGGAGCCTGATCGGCGACCGGGGCCGTGTTCGGCTGGTCGTTCGCCTTGTCCACGAAGTCGGAAGCGCCCCGCTGCACGGCATCAATCTTGTCGGCGTGCTTTCCGCCGGTCTTCGAGTCGACGAAATCGCCGGCCTTTTCGATGCCGTCCTTGATGGCTTGTTCGTTGCCACCAATAATGTGCTGAGCCTTGCCCTTTAGATCGTCAAGTAAACCCACGGGCACCTCCCTTCGGTCGCGGAGCCAGATCGCTCCTTGCGGTTTCTACCCTAGCGGGAGGCCGCGGGGGTGCCAAGGGTGTCCGCCCGCAGAGTAAAGACTGGAGGACCAGGTGCACAGGGTAGAAGGACCTGCAGTGCACGAAAAAAGAGCAGCCCCGGGGGAGCTGCTCTTGTGGTGGGCGATACTGGGATCGAACCAGTGACCTCTTCCGTGTCAGGGAAGCGCGCTACCGCTGCGCCAATCGCCCGCAACCCGGAAGGATCCGGAGTGGAGTTGTAATGAAGAGAGCGGACGACGAGATTCGAACTCGCGACATCCACCTTGGCAAGGTGGTGCTCTACCAGCTGAGCTACGTCCGCATTTTAGTCCATGCCGGCTGGGCCGGTGGTACTGCATCAAGCAAGTTGCCTTGCTTTGGTGGGCGATACTGGGATCGAACCAGTGACCTCTTCCGTGTCAGGGAAGCGCGCTACCGCTGCGCCAATCGCCCCTTGCATCCGATCTAAACCGGAAACCAGGGTTTTCACCGAGGTGGGTACGGGATTCGAACCCGTGTATACGGCTTTGCAGGCCGCTGCCTCGCCTCTCGGCCAACCCACCGTGTAGATAGGATTCCGAAGAACCTTACCGTGACAGTGTCCTGCGAGCGGACGACGAGATTCGAACTCGCGACATCCACCTTGGCAAGGTGGTGCTCTACCAGCTGAGCTACGTCCGCATTTTAGTCTGCAATTCCCTGCCGCAATCGGCATTTCCTCGCGTTCCAACGAGTAAGAACTCTATAGGAGGTTCAGGGAACTTACAAATCGGGACGACGACGGCGGACGCCGGGACCGCTGCATCCTTGTGTTCTAGGGGTTTTTACTAATTACAGCCATGTAATTAGGCGCCGTTTTCACAACGCCGCCCAGGCGGCCCCGTGCCCGGCCGGACTTCGGCGGGGCAGCCGCGGACGACGTATCGAGGGCCAAGAGCGCATCCAGGCCGGCCGATTTCTGAATTCCGCCGGGGTGGACTAGCATTCAATGGCATTGGGGCGATTGGCGCAGTGGTAGCGCGCTTCGTTCACACCGAAGAGGTCACTGGTTCGAACCCAGTATCGCCCACCCAATGAATGGTCCGTTCCGCTCACACAGCGGGGCGGACCTTTCTTGTTGATGCCCACTGTCACACCCCCGTGAAAGAGTCTTGCCATGACCGCCCCACTTCTTGCCCACGCCACGGATTACGGCCGGATGTATGCGCGCTCCACCTCGGAGCAGTTCTCCGTGCCCTCCATCACCACCGTTATTGGCCAGCAGCCCCACGGCCTGGACGGCTGGTTCGGGTACATGGGCGCCAACAGCCTCGCCCAGGACCCCACCCTGCCAGGCATCCTCGGCAGTCCGGCCAAGGTGCGCCAGGCGGTGAGCCGTGCTGCCAAGGCGGCGGAGACCTACCGCGACGACGCCGCGAAGCGCGGGGACCGGGTGCACAACTACTGTGAGCAGGTGGCCCTGCGGGCCCTGGGCCGTCCGCACCAGATGAAGGAAACCCGCGAGGCCCTCGCCGCCAATGGTGAAGAAGCCTTTGCGGCCCGGTTCGACGAGTGGTGGGAACTCTTCCAGGTGGAGCCGATCGCCCCGGAAATCACGGTCTGGAACAAGACCGTCGGCTACGCCGGCACCCTGGACCTTGTCGCCAGGATCAACGGCCGGACCTGCCTCATCGACTACAAGACCAAGGGCACCAGCCGTGATGGCACCGTCAAACCGCTGGATGACAAGGTGGTCATGCAGCTCGTGGCCGGCATGAAGGCGGAGGAAAGCCTGGTGGATCCGGTGGCAGGGGAGTGGGAAGCCTGGCAGCACGGCGAATCCCCGATCCTGCTGGCGGTCGCGATCGGGCAGACCGAAGTCCGTCCGCTGCGTGCCAACCCCGAAGTCCTCAAACACCACTGGTGGAAGTTCTGCGCGCTGCGGCGCGTCTGGGAAATGTCCGCCGACACCACGGCAGCCGGAACGGCCCTGCTCCCACTCCTCCCGCCGCCACTCACGCGGTAGCCCCAACACTGGCCGGGATCGGCGACGCACCCCTCGCCTGTCATGCGGGTCCCCGCCCGCTTGCGACTTTTCGGCCCAAAGTCAGCCGGGGGTGTCGAGGTTGGCGGGGCGGAAGTAGTGGTTGCGTCGGGGTTTTTGGCGGGGGTCAAGGTGTGGTGGCGGGATGAACCAGGGGATGCCGGTACGGACCTGGATGCTCCAGTGTTCCTTGT